>CAMOIA010000139.1 GCA_946615785.1 uncultured Clostridia bacterium | reverse complement strand
CGGCAAATCCATCCTGTTCTTCATCGTCATTCTCATGATGATCGTGCCGGTGCAGGGGCTGATCTTCCCGCTGTACAAGCAGTATTCCGACTGGGGATGGCTGAACAGCTTTGCCCCGCTGGTCGTGCCGACCTTCTTTGGCATGGGGCTCAACGGCGGCTTCTTCATCTTCCTCTTCCGGCAGTTCTTCATGGGCCTTCCCTACGAAATGGAAGAAGCGGCGCGCGTGGACGGCTGCGGCCCGATCCGCACCTATGCCCGCATCATGCTGCCCATGGCGCAGGCGCCCATGCTGGTGTGCGGCGTGCTTTCCCTGGTGTGGCACTGGAACGACTATTTTGAGCCGGGCGTTTACATCAACAACCCGTCCTTCCGCATGCTGCCGAGCGTTTTGCCCAATCTGTACGCGCTCCTCAATCAGGAGAACCACACCATGATCCAGGTCAACGATCTGGAGGGCATCGTGTTCAACGAGGCCATGCTGATGGCCGCGACTTTCCTGTGCATCATCCCCATCATGATCGCCTATCTGATCCTGCAGCGCAGGTTCATGGAGGGCGTGGAGCGTTCCGGCCTGACCGGTATCTGATCCCTTTGTTCCTGAGCGGCACAAGCCGCAGGAGAATATATTGAAGGAGGTTTTCTCGTATGAAGAAAATCATGGCAATCGCCCTGGCTGCATGCATGCTGCTTGCAATGTGCGGCACAGCGCTGGCCGCCGACAAGGTGACCTACTATGTGCGCGGCGGCTCCGCCGAGTACGAGCCCTACATCTATCCCGGACTCGTCGGTATGCTGAAAATTCAGCAGATGGCGGATGTCGAGATCGAATGGACCGTGGTCTGCGGCACCGGTGAGGAAATCGACGCCCAGTACCAGGCCATGCTGGCCAGCGGCAACTATCCGGACGTCATTCAGTGGCAGCACAACAATTCCTATGCCGGCGGTGTGAGCCAGCTGTACGCGGATGGCATCATCATCGAGCTGAACGATGTCATCGACAAGTACATGCCCAACTACAAGGCGCTTCTGGAAGCGCATCCCGAAGTGGCCAACACCCTGAAGGATGACGACGGCCGTTACCTGTACTTCACCGTCATCAACCCCCTGAGCACCCCTGACGAGAAGGTCGCCGCCTGCTGGTGGGGCCTGCAGGGCCGCAAGGACTGGATGGAGAACGTGGGTATCGACGAAGTGCCCACCACCCTGGACCAGTGGTACGACATGCTGGTCGCCTTCCGTGATCTTGATCCCAACGGCAACGGCGAACAGGACGAAATCCCCTTCGACGCCGGCCAGGCGGGTCTGCTCTACTTCCTGCCCGCGTTCGACATTCTTTCCGGCGCGTACATCAATCCAGAAACCGGCGCCGTCGGCTTTGGCGAGTACACCCAGAACTACAAGGCGTATCTGGAGACCATGAACAAGTGGTATTCCGAAGGCCTGATCAAGGACGTCTATCTTGAGGACGGTTCTGTTGCCACCGCGACCGAAAAGGATGCGGACATCTATGCGGACCTTGCCGGTTCCTGGATGGGCCTGAGCAACTACTGGGAGCAGAGACTGCCCCAGGTTCTGGAAAAGAACCCGCAGGCTGATTTCATCGCCTTCCCCTGGATCGAGGATGCAAACGGCAACGTCTACGCGACCGACTACAACATCGGTTTCGGCGACCGCTATTCCGCCTGCATCTCCGTTGACTGCAAGAACGTCGAAGCGGCTGCCCGCCTCATCGACATGATGTACACCGAAGAAGGCACCAACTGCACCACCTGGGGCATCGTTGACGGCGATCCCATCCTCTCGATCCCTGCGACCGAATGGACCCATGGCAACGGCACCTACACCGTGGATGAAAACGGTGTGAAGCACGAGACCGAATGGGCCAACACCATGACCGAGAACTTCTATGACGGCGCGTTCGCCAACAAATACCGCTATGCGATGAGCCACGTGTCCTTCCCGCGCTGGGGCGCCGGCGATTACCTCGCCTCCACCCGTGAGCAGCACTACGTCGATTCCGCCAAGCTCTGGGGCTCTGCGAGCAACGCGCTTGAATATCCTGCCGCCATCGTGCTGAGCGTCGACGCGCAGAAGGCCGCCGCGCCGCAGCTGGACGAACTGAACCAGTACATCGCCGACATGACCCGCAAGTTCGTCACCGGCGAAGAACCCCTGACCAACTTCGACAACTACATGGATCAGCTGCAGAAGATGGGCATCGAAGACCTCATCGCCGCCTACCAGGCCGCGTATGACAGCTTCATGAGCCGCGGCAAGTAATTCTTACATTCCTGCCTGATTTCAAATGAACCAGGGCCGGGACTGTCCGGAAAAGCCGGCAGTCCCGGCTGTTTGCGAAGAGGAGAACACATGACGATCTATATCTGCGGCGATTCCACAGCCGCGTCGTATCCCCCGGAAAACGCCCCCATCACAGGCTGGGGCCAGAAGCTGGAAAATTATACGGATCATAAAGTCGTCAACGCCGCGCGCGGCGGAAGAAGCACGAAATCGTTTCTTTCGGAAGGGCGTCTGCAGGAAATCGAATGCTGCATCCAGCCTTCCGATCTGCTTTTGATCCAGTTTACCCACAACGACACGAGCGATCTTGTCTGGCGGCACACGGACCCCTGGACGTCGTTTAAAAACAATCTGTCCATTTACGTGGACACGGCCCGCCTGCATCAGGCTGTACCGGTGCTTCTGACGCCGATCTGCCGCCGCTATTTTCAAAACGGCAAACTGCTGCCGTCCCATGGGGACTATCCGGAGGCGATCCGCACGCTTGCGTTTGAAAAAAACGTGCCGCTGATCGATATCTACGCCGAGAGCGTGAAACTTGTTTCCGAATTGGGCGACGAGGAAAGCAGGAAACTGTACCTGCACGTTGAAAAAGGTATCTATCCGGCGTATCCGGACGGAAGCACGGACGACACGCATACCCAATCGCTCGGCGCGGAAACCTATGCCCGTATGACGGCGGAGCATTTGAAAAAACTGAAGCTCATCTGAACGGGGGAGAAACAGCATGATCATCGTGGCGAAAGACGGCAGTGGAGATTTTACAACCATTCAGGCGGCGGTCGACGCCGTACCGGGCGGGGGCAGAAAACCGGAAATCATCCTGCTCCGCATGGATACGTATACAGAGCGCGTGGTCGTCAACAAGGACAATGTCCGCATCGTCGGCGAGGCAAGGGACCGCACCGTGATCACATGGTCGGCGTGCGCGAAAGATCAGAACCCGGATGGAAGCGAGCGGGGAACCTTCCTTTCCTTTTCGGTACTTGTGACCGGCAGGAACGTCGAATTTGAAAACCTCACCATCCGGAACGACGCGGGCGACGGCCGCGACGTCGGGCAGGCGGTGGCTGTCTATGCCGCCGGGGACCGCGGCGTGTGGCGCAATGTGCGCATGATCGCAAGCCAGGACACGCTGTTCTGCGGGCCGCTGATGCCGAAGGTGGAAGCGGACATCCTGCCGCGCATCTCCCATGCCGAGTGCGTGGAAAGCTGCGGGGACTGCCCGGTGACAGCCAGCCGGCAGTATTTTGAAGACTGCTTCATCCAGGGAGACGTGGATTTCATCTTTGGGCCGTACCGCTGCTGGTTTGAGCGCTGCACGCTGTACATGAACGCGCGCGGCGGCATGTATACCGCTGCGAACACGCCGAAGGATCAGCCCTACGGCATGGTTTTCCACGCCTGCACCCTCACGGGCGAGTGCGCCGAGGGCATGGCGTCCCTTGGCAGGCCGTGGCGGCAGTATGCGCGCACGCTGTTCCTGGAATGTGAAATGGACGCCTGCGTCAGCCCGCGCGGATTCTCCGACTGGAATGCGGAAAAGCCGGTGACGGACCGCTACGGCGAATGGCGCACCAAAGGCGAGCGCGCCGACCAGAGCGAACGGCACCCGAACCAGAAACGGCTCACGGACGAAGAAGCGTCCGTCGTGACCATTCCGGAGGTGCTTTCCGGCTATGACGGCTGGAGGCCGGACAGAAGGACGCCGACCTGGTATCTCTGCGGCGATTCCACGATGGCGGATTATCCAAAGAGCAGCTTCCCGATGACGGGCTGGGGACAGGCGCTGCCGAAGCTTTTGCCCGAGAACGTATTTGTGGAAAACTGCGCCGTCAACGGCAGGTCGAGCAAGAGCTTCGTCGCCGAGAAGCGGCTGAATTTCATCGAACTGTGCTTAAGGCCCGGGGACAGGCTGATCATATCGTTCAGCCACAACGACGAAAAGGCCGATCCCATGCGCAGCACCGCCGCGCGCACCACGTTCCCCGAGTACCTGAACCTGTACATCGACGCCGCCCGCAGACAGGGCGCCGAACCGATCCTGGCAACGCCCATCCCGCGTCAGCATTTTGACGAAAACGGGAAGCTTCTGCGCACGCACGGAGAATACCCCGCCGCGATGCGGGATCTGGCGGCGTACCGCGGCGTCAGGCTGATCGATATTGAAAACGCGTGCATGGCCCTCTTTGAAAAGCTGGGGCCCGACGGAACCAACGAGGTCTTCTGCCATGTGCCGGCGGGGCATGTGAATTACCCTGACGGCTGCAGCGACCACAGCCACCTGCAGGAACGGGGCGCGATTCGTGTGGCGTCGGTCTTCCTTCGCCTTTTGAAGGGTGAAACGGCTTCGGAAGGGCAGTACGGCGAAGCGTCGGACGACATGACCGGGCTTTTCCGGGAGGAGGACCGTCTGTGCTGACGAGGATGCCCCTTCGCCCCGCGGAAGAAGTCGCCGCTTGCCTGATGCGCCGCGAGGGACTGCTGAACAAAAAATGGAGCTACGATTACGGGGTCGTCTGGCGCGGCATGGAACAGCTCTATGCCCTGACCGGGGACGCGCAATACCTCGCGTACATCCGCGATGCTCTGGATACCATGGTGGACGCGCAGGGGAGGATGGCAGGGTACAGCCTTGAAAGCCACAACCTGGATTACCTGTGCATCGGCAGGCAGCTCCTGTTCCTGTACAAAACGCTTGGAGAGGAAAAATACCGCCTCGCGGCAAAGCAGCTTCGAGAGCAGCTGCGCGAGCAGCCCCGCACCTCCGAC
>CAMOIA010000138.1 GCA_946615785.1 uncultured Clostridia bacterium | reverse complement strand
CGCAAGGTGGTGTCCAGAGGCCCACGGCCTTTGGCGCAGGAGTTTGAGGGCCGCGCAGGCCCTCATCCCGTAACCGCTCACCTCTTACCGCCAGTTCATCCACTCCCGGATTTTTCCGCTCAGCAGGGCGGCCGCCTTCTGCTGGGTCACGCGGCTCGGATGGAAGTCTGCGCCAAGGCCGTCTGACGGCACCTGTTCCGGGAAGGGAAAAAAGTCGCATTTTGTGTCCGGATGCCGGTTCCCAAAGGCCTCAACGGCCCTTTGGACGGCAGGGCAGAGGGAGGTTCCCATGATGCCGAGGGTGCAAAGGATCGGTGTTCCGGGCCGCAGAGAAGCGATTTTGTCCAGAAACGCGCCGTATTCGCGTTCAAAATGCGCTTCGCGGTCGGGAAGCGACCGGACGTAGCTCTGGTCGTTCGTACCGAGGTTCACGACCACAAGATCCGCCGGATGTTTTTCAAACGCATACGGGGCGCTCTTTTCCGACAGTCTTTCCGAAAGCCTGCGGTTTTCCTCCGGGTAAAGATCGGGCATCAGGATGGTGGTGTCAGGCTCCTGTGCCGTATCCGGCACCCAGTCGCTGATAATGCCGATCCCGCTCCAGGAAACAAGCGAATACGAAGCGTTCAGGGCCTTTGCGGTGAGATACGCATACGCCGAAAGCGCGTTTTCGGTGTGGGTTGAAAACGTGTCCTCCGCCGCTGCGTCCACGCCGTAGCCGCAGGTAATGGAATCGCCGATGAATTCAATGGCACGGCATGAAGGCGCTGTCGGGCGCACGTCGCCCGAATCCGAAAGGATTTCCCGCACGCCGAGGGACCCGAACGCGGCCTCGCTGAGCTTTGCAAGCGTGACTGTATGCTCCTGCCCGTCAAGGCGCAGGGTTACGTCCCTGTCGCCGCAAAGCAGAAAATCCTCCCGCATTGCATCGTCCACGAGCACCGCTGCCCGGCAGAGGAAGGGATTTTCCAAAGGTTTTGCGTCCGTGCAGAGCCGGAAAACGATGTGCCCTGCCGTCGTCCGGAAGGAAAGAGAGGACGCGGACCACCCGAGCCAGCAAATGTCCCGGACGCTGTTCCGGCCCATGGAAAGAAAGGCAGACGGGTTCAGACGGACGCTTTCAGCCATTTCAAGCCCTCCCTGTAGCCCTCAAAACCGAGGCCTGTAATGGTTTTCCCCGCGTAGAGCGATACATAGGAAAACTGCCGGAACGCTTCCCGCCGGCTGATCTCGCTCAGGTGCACCTCGCAGGTAAGGATGCCGACCGCTTTGAGCGCGTCCAGGATTGCGACGGACGTGTGCGTGTACGCGCCGGGATTGATCAGAATGCCGTCGAAATGCCCGTAGGCCGCCTGGATTTTGTCCACGATGCAGCCTTCATGGTTGCTTTGATACAGTTCGCATTCGATTCCCATTTCCGCGCACCACTGGCGGATGCTGTCCTCCAGCGCGGAAAAACTGCCTTTCCCGTAGATTTCCGGTTCCCGGATACCGAGCATATTCAGGTTGGGGCCGTTGATTACAAGTACGCGCATGCAAATGCCTCCATGATCTGATCGGCGGCGGACTCTGCGCCGCCGTTGTTGTCGATTTCCGCGTCCATGGCCGCGAGGTATTTTTCTTCCCGCTCCCGCGCCATGCGCCTGAGGGTTTCAAGATCCCTGCTGAGCGGCCGGCCGTCCGTCGGAAGAGAATCCAGAGCGCGCCGGAGAAGGAAAACCATGCCGTTCATGCGAAGGTCTTTCCGGTTCTCCTCCCGCAGAACAGCCCCGCCGCCCGTCGCGATCACGCCGCCCATAAGGCACGCCCTGCGCACGCATTCGCTTTCCCGGTCCCGAAAGGCCTCCTCCCCAAAACGGGTGATGTATTCGCCGCAGGACATTCCGACCGTCTCTTCGATCATCTGATCGGTATCCAGAAGCGGCCTGCCCGTGCGCGAGGCCAGGATGGAAGCGACCGTCGTTTTCCCGCTGCCCGGCATGCCGCAGAGCACGATGGAGCGTTTCTCCGTAAGCAGTGTGCGGTACGCGTTTTCGACCGTTTCCTCGGCAATCGGCGCGTCCAGAAAGCGCTCCGCGGCATAGCGGCCCTGCGCGATCAGCATATACAGCCCGCCCGTACAGCGCACGCCCAGCGCCTGTGCCCGCTGGCAAAGGCGCGTCCGAAGCGGATTGTACACCACGTCGATCACGCCCTCCAGCCTGGGAAAGCGCGCGGGATCCACCGGCATGGAATCGACATTCGGATGCATGCCGACGGGGGTCGTGTTCACGATCAGCTGCGTCTCTTTCAGCGCATATACATTGTCATAATTCCATTCGCCCCGGCGGCTCACCACCGTGACGCTTTTCGCTCCGCGCATTTTCAGCGCCGCCTGCGCCATTTTGGACGTGCCGCCGCTCCCAAGCACGATGGCGTTTTGGCCCGAAAGCGCAATGCCCGCCCGGTCCGCCATGGCCAGGAAGCCGAGGATGTCGGTATTGTCGCCGATCAGGTTTCCCCTCCGCCGGTAGATCGTGTTCACCGCGCCGATGGCCTTTGCCCTGTCGGTCAGTTCGTCAAGGTATGGAATCACCGTTTCCTTATAGGGAATGGTGACGTTGAGCCCCGTGTATTCCCCGCCGCGCACGAACGAGCCGACCTCCGTTTCCTCAAGATCCAGAAGGCGGTAATCCGCGTTTCCGAGAAGCGCATGCAGGCGCGGGCTGAAGGAATGTGCGAGCGGGTGGCCGATGAGATAGCAGGTCAAGCTTACACCTCCTGATACGCGCCAAGGAGCGTGCACATGGGCAGATCCCGCTTCATATACAAAAGCAGCCTGCGCACGTCCTCGTCCTCAATGGACGCTTCCAGATCCACGTAGAACACGTAATGAAAATCGCTGCCCGCCTCCGGGCGGCTTTCAAGCTTGGTCAGGTTGAGGCCGAGACACGAAAACCGCGCCATCACCCTTTCCAGCGCCCCGGGCATATGGGGCGTTGAAAACAGAACGCTGATTTTGCTCGATCCGGGATAGACGACCTGGTTTTTCTCGATGATGATGAACCGGGTGTAATTGTTGTCCGTGTTCTGGATGCGCGTTTTGAGAATGGAAAGCCCGTAAAGCTCCGCGCAGCTTTCCTGTGAAATGGCCGCGACCGTCCTGTCCCCGCCGTTTGAAACGAGCTTTGCAGCCATCGCGGTATTTTCGCAGACCTTCACCTGCACGTCCTTCAGGGTCGAAAGGAATTCGCTGCACTGCCCGATGGCCTGCTCGTGGCTGATGATCGTGCGGATGTCCGAAAGATTCGCGCCGGGCAGCGCCATCAGGTTGTGGCTGATGTGCAGCTTCACCGCACGCGCAATGCTGAAGCGGTGCCTGCGCATCAGGTCGTAATTCTGGATGACGGAACCGTGGGAACTGTTTTCCACCGGCAGCACGCCGAAGCGGCACAGCCCGCTTTCCACCGCCCGGAATACGCCGTCAAACCGCGGCACATACGTAATGTCTGCGAACGGGAACACCTTGTCCGCCGCCGCCTGGCTGTACGCGCCCTCCACGCCCTGGCAGGCCACGGTAGCCGCGCGGGGAAACACGCTGCGCGTTTCCCTGGGCAGATCGTCCGGCAGGGGCAGCGCGCGTTCGCTCTGATAGGCGCGGGCGTATTCGATCATATTCGCGTCCAGCAGCCGCGCGTAAATGCCGGTTTCAGGGTCTCCCGCGCCCGCCTCCGCAAGACACTGCCGCTCAAAGGCGCGGTCCCTGCGGGGCATGGCGTTTTCGCCCACATATGCCGCCGATACAGCCATGCGCTCCCGGAAAAGCTTCAGGATTTCCCGGTCAAGCCTTGTAATTTCAGCCTTGTACGTGCTTTCGTCCATGTTCATACCTCACAGGATCTCGTCGCAGAGCGCCACGGCGCAGGCGGCCTCGACGCAGGGCACGGCCCGAAGCGCCACGCACGGATCGTGCCTGCCGCCGACCCGAAGGTTTGCGGGCTCCATGGTTTTCAGATCCACGGTGCGCTGCTCGGCGGCGATGGACGGCGTCGGCTTGAAGGCGGCGCGGAAAACCAGCGGCGCGCCGTTTGAAAGCCCGCCGAGAATGCCGCCCGCGTGGTTGGAAAGCAGCTCGATCCGCCCGTCCCGAACGGTATACGGATCGTTGTTTTCAAACCCCGTCATCCCGGCCGCCGAAAAGCCTTCGCCGAATTCAATGCCCTTGACCGCCGGAATGCCGAAGACCGCCTTCGCGATCCGGTTTTCAAGGCCGTCGAAAATGGGACTGCCGAGCCCGACGGGAAGGCCCAGCACCGCGCATTCGACCACGCCGCCGCCGCTGTTCCCCTGCTGCTGAAGGGCCGCGACCGCGCGCATCATTTCCTCCCCCGCCGCCTGGTTCATCACGGCGGGATAGCGGGACGCGCAGAGCGCGAAATCGTCTGCCGTGACGTTCATGGGGTCAAAGGGCGTGTCCTTGACGCCGCAGACGGAGGCAAGGTGCGCCCCGATGAAAATGCCGCGCCTTTCGTAGATCTGCATCAGAATGCCCCCGACGGCGCAGAGCGGCGCGGTGAGCCTGGCCGAAAAATGCCCGCCGCCGCGCACGTCGTTCATGCCCTGCCACTTCACATGCGCCGGGTAATCGGCGTGCCCCGGCCGGGGCAGGCGCCGCAGAAGGTCGTAATCCGCGCTGTGCTGATCGGTGTTTTCGATCACGAGCGCCAGCGGCGCGCCGCAGGTAACCCCGTGTGCAAGGCCTGAGAGGATGCGCACCCGGTCCTGTTCCCTGCGCGCTGTGGAAAGCACCTTTCCGGGCGCGCGTCTGGCCATAAACGCCGCAAGCGCTTCCTCATCGATTTTTTCGCCCGCCTGAAGGCCATCCACGACCGCGCCGATGGCCTCGCCGTGGCTCTGTCCAAAGATGGATACGCGGATTTTTTCACCGATCGTCGACGACATCGAATTTCCCTCCCAGGATCTGAAAATGCCGCGGAAACGCGGGGTAACTCTTGTTCAGCGCTTCCGCTCCCCATAGAACGCTCTCATGCATACACGCGGACGAAGCGACCGCAGCCGCCATCACGATGCGATGATCGCCAGCCC
>CAMOIA010000137.1 GCA_946615785.1 uncultured Clostridia bacterium | reverse complement strand
AAGGGCCGGATCGTTTCAAAGCGCGGCGCGAACAGCTTTTCCAGCGCCGGTGTCTGATCGTCCCCGCATTCAAGGCAGAGGCTGCCCCCGGGGACAAGGTGCTGTGCGAGGGAAAGAGCGATCCGCCGGTAAAAATCAAGACCGTCCGCGCCGCCGTTTAGCGCAAGGGCGGGTTCGTTCAGCACTTCCCGCTGCAGATGCTGAAGGTCGTTTGCCGGAATATAAGGCGGATTGGATACGATCAGATCAAAGGTTTTTTCATTTACGGCTTCAAAAAGATCGCCCTGCAGAAAGGTTACGTCTGCTGAAAGCGCAAGCGCGTTGCTTTCCGCGCACGCAAGCGCTTCTCGGCTGATATCCGAGGCGAAAACGCGGCATCCGGGGCGCTCCAGGGCAAGGGTGATTGCAATGGCGCCGCTGCCTGTGCAAAGGTCGAGGGCCTGCATGGCTCTGCCGTGCTCACACAGGGAAAGGGTCTCTTCCATCAGCGATTCGGTATCGAACCTTGGAATCAGCACGCCTGGTCGGACGGCAAAGGGACGCCCAAAGAAAAACGCCTTCCCCAGGATGTACTGCAGGGGTTCGCGGGACGCGCGGCGCGAAATCCAGGCGCGAAACAGCGCTTCTTTTTCCGGAGGAACGGGCGTGTCCTTCTGAAGCAAAAGGGTAAGCCGCTCCGTCCAAAGCGCCTCGGCGAGCAGCGCCGAGGCGTCATAGGCCGCGTCCGGTACGCCGGATGCGAGCAGCGTATGTTTCCCTTCGTTCAGGAGCGTGCCGACGGTCATGCGCTTGTCAGCGCGTTCACCTGGTCGGGGTGCAGGATCACCCAGCCTTCCGGCGTCCTCTCGCCTTCGGGAAGATCTGTGAGCGCGGTTTTCATGGAAATGATGGCCACCTGCAGCATATCGTCCGTCGGGGGCTGGGTGGTGAGTCGCTGCAGCTGCAGGCCCGGCCAGCGCAGGGCGCGGACCAGTTTGCCTTCATGGTGCGCGAGCGCCTTGAGGGTTTCATAGGAAATGCCCGCCACGATCGGCAGCAGCACCACACGGCTGAGAACCCGCACGAAATAATGGTCGCCGAGGTTATAGCCCGTCACCATCAAAACCAGCACGTCGATGATGGAATAGAAAATAATGCTCAGGAAAAAGGTGATAAACAGAAAACTGGTGCCGCAGCGCGGGTGCAGGCGGCTGAATTTCTGCGCGTTTTCAGGCGTGAGGGGCTGATTGGCCTCGTTGCAGTAGACGGTTTTATGCTCGCTTCCGTGATACTGGAAAGTCCTGTGCATGTCCGGGATCTTTCCGGCAAAGTAAATGTAGCCGATCAGGATCAGGATGCGCAGGAAGCCGGAGCAGAGGTTTTTCATAAGCAGCACCCCGCTGCCGCCGTCCGCCGGGAACAGCTTGATGACAAGGTTCGGAATCAGCACGAACAGGCCGATGCTCAGCGCCAGCGCCAGCACAAGCGCCACGCCCATGACCACCTTGTCCAGGGATTTGCCAAGTTTTTCGGAAAGCCATTTTTCAAATTTGGAGGGCTCCTCTTCCTCAAGGCCGAGCATGTTCGTGGAGTCGGTCAGCACCTTCTGGCCGAGGTAGAGCATGTGAACCATATTCACGCTGCCGCGGATGAAGGGCAGCCCCATCCACTTGTGGCGTTTGGTCAGGGGCACGTATTCCTCGCGTTTGACGACGACGTCGCCGTTTGCGCGGCGGACAGACACGGCGATGGCGTCGGGCGCTTTCATCATGACGCCTTCCAGCACGGCCTGGCCGCCGATGTCAGCCCTGGGGCAGGTTGCGTTTTCGCTCATAAAGGCAGTGATGCTCCTTTCATTCGGTTTAAAATGGGTCAGAATCATGTCAAAAAAATGAAAAAGCAGCATGAAGCCGTTGGCCATGCTGCTTTTGGGCATTTACATGCCAAAGCGCTTCCGGAAGCGATCGACACGTCCGCCGCTCTCCACGGTTTTCTGTTTGCCGGTGTAGAACGGGTGGCAGTTGGAGCAGATTTCAACCCTCAGTTCCGGCTTGGTGCTGCCGGTCTCGAAGGTGGCGCCGCATACGCAGCGGACGATGGACTTGCCATACTTGGGATGAATCTTTTCTTTCATGTTGCTCACCTTTCTTGCGCACGCAAATGGCGGATCCATAGAAGCCTTTCCATGAGCCGCGCGGATTCATAAATGCTTCTCATTATGAGCCGCTTGGAGATTATACCACAGCCTTCCTGGAAATGCAAGATCAGAAGCGAAGGGAAAAACAGAAAGGCGGGGCAGACGCGGTAGGGAAATTTTACGCCGTCACTTGTATTATCTGGCTTTGGATTGTATAATAGAAACAGGGTTTAACGTTAAACGTGAGTGATGGGAGGTCGGCAGATGAAAAGGAGAAGCTTCATCTTTTTTCTCGCGCTTTTGCTGGCGCTGACGGCATGCGTTCCCGCTGCCTTTGCGCAGAAAACCTACCTGACGGTCTATGAAGGGCCAAAGACGATGACGACCTCAGAGACGGCCGAGGTCAGCGTGAATGGGGTCGATCTGTTCGTATACGACGTGATGGTGAACCACGAGCACATCTGGAACGCCAACACGCAGCCTGCGGATACGCCCATGACCTATTTTGATTTTGAGGGCAGGGCGGACATCGTGGTGCGCATGCCCGGACTTGCGGACGGGGTGCAGAGCGCCGAGGTGCTGCCTGCTGCCTGCGGCATCCGGCCCGAGGTTCGGGAAGGCGCCGCCGCCTTTTCCATTACGCAGCCCGGGCAGTATACGGTGGTGTTCAACGGAAGCGTGAACAAGGCGCTGCATATTTTTGCCAATCCGCTTGAAACGGACGTGCCCGACCCGAACGACCCGGACGTGTTTTACATCGGCCCCGGCGAATGGGTGATGGACGCCATTGCCCTTTCGGACAACCAGACCCTGTACATTTCCGGCGGCGCGGTCCTGCACAGCATTATATCCGTGAACAGCGCAAGCAACGTGCGCATCTGCGGGCGCGGACTGATCGACGGGAGCGATTACGCGGCCTGGAACCAGCCCGGATCGTATGCGCGGGTGCCCATCGACTTGAACCACGCGAAGAACGTGACGGTGGAGGGCATCTCCATCGTGAACGCCAACTGCTGGAACCTGAATTCCTATGCTTCAAAAAACGTGACCATCGACAACGTGAAGATCATTTCCGGCCGGCAGAACGGGGACGGCTTTACGTTCCAGTCCTGCCAGGATCACCTGGTCACCAATTCCTTTGCCCGCACCTGGGACGACAGCCTGGTCATCAAGAACTATTCCGGGTCCACAAAGGGCATCACGTTCAGAAACATCCAGATCTGGACGGACCTTGCGCAGTCCATGGAAATCGGCTATGAAACGGATAAGGGACTGACGCTTGACCCGGAAATCAGCGACGTCCTGTTTGAGGACATTACGGTTTTGTACAATTTCCATAAGCCGGTCATCAGCATCCACAACAGCGACGACGCTTACGTGCACGACATTACCTACCGGAACATCGTGGTGGAAAACGCCATGATGCAGGGCGACAACGGCTTTAACAAAGAACTGATTGAAATGACGCTGCAGAATTCCGCCTGGTCCACCGTGCGGGACGAATTCGGCTCCATCGACAACGTGCTGATCGACGGTCTGACGGTTTACAACACGGTGAACGGCAGAGTGCCCGCGTCCCGCTTTGCCGGGCAGAGCGACGATAACAGAATCACGAACGTCGCCTTCAAAAATGTGACCATCCTTGGAAACCCGATCACCGACCTGAAGACGCTGAAGCTTTCCCTGAACGAATACTGCGAAAACATTACGATTGAGTGAGGAAGGAGCCGCCGTATGAACCGAATTCTTTGCATCCTCTGCGCCTGTCTGCTCCTTGCCGCGCCGTCTTTTGCGGCTTCGGAGGCTGCGCAGGAAAATGAAACCGTCGTCACCGTGGTCAAAGCGCCGGAGCAGACGCACGCCGAGCGTCCGCCCTGTTTTCCGGACCCGGCGGCCGATTACATTCCGCTGCCGGAAGGGGAAAACCTGGCGCTTGGCAAGCCCGTGATTTCCGGCGCGCACACCGACGTATACGTGGATAAAAACGTCAACGACGGAAAGACCGATACCTACTGGGAGAGCAAGGGCTTTCCGGCGGAGATCACCTTTGACCTGCAGGGAACATATCCTGTTTCCACGGTGGCGGTCTGTCTGAACCCGTCGTCCATCTGGGAACCGAGGATCCAGGAAATCGCCGTACTCTTCAGTCTGGACGGCGAGAGCTTTACGGAAGCTGCGCCTGCCGAGAAATACCAGTTTGACGCCGCGACGGGAAACCGTATCCGCATCGATTTTGACACGGTGGAGGCGGCTTTTGTGCGCCTGGTCTTTACGCTCAATTCTTCCTCCCGCACCGGCGGCGCGCAGGCCGCGGAGATCTGCGTGTATTGATTGCAGACTTGTTTGAGCCGGCTTCTGAACGGAGCCGGTTTTTTTGCGCGTTTTTTCGTTTTTGCGCCATGGGCCGATGCCATGTTTCTGCCATGTTTTTCTTTGCAAAAGCGGGTGCAAGCGGGCGCTGGCTGTGGTAAACTAAAAAATGGGTGTCTTTGCAGCCCATCAAGCGCAGACGCCTGTTTGGAGGATGGACATGCTGTCATTAAAAAACATTACGAAGGATTACGCCGCGGGGGGCGAGCGCGTGGAAGCGCTTCGCGGGATCACGCTCTCCTTCCGTCAGAACGAATTCGCCGCCGTGCTCGGCCCGTCCGGCGGCGGCAAAACGACGCTTTTGAACATTCTGGGCGGGCTTGACCACTATGATTCCGGCGATCTGATCATTTCCGGCAAGTCCACAAAGGATTTCCGCGAACGGGACTGGGATCATTACCGCAATCACAGGGTCGGGTTCGTGTTTCAGAGCTATAACCTGATTCCGCACCAGAGCGTTCTTGGCAATGTGGAGCTGGCGCTGACGTTAAGCGGCGTTTCGCGCCAGGAGCGCAGACGGCGCGCCCTGGAAGCGCTTAAGCGCGTGGGGCTTTCCGACCAGGCCCGGAAGCGGCCAAACCAGCTTTCCGGCGGACAGATGCAGCGCGTGGCCATTGCC
>CAMOIA010000136.1 GCA_946615785.1 uncultured Clostridia bacterium | reverse complement strand
GGGCGGCCCACCAGCGTCGGCTTGCTGCTTTCGCCAAGGATGGTGCCGTTTTCGTCGACGATGCCGACCTTGATGTTCGTTCCGCCAAGATCAATGCCTGCGTATACCATAACCTGTTACCTCCAAGCTGTGGATTATTTTTCGGTGCGCATCATGTCGTTGAGCCGCTTGTCCAGTTCCGCCGCGGCGGAATAACCCATTTGTTTCAGGCTGAAGTTTCTCGCCGCCACCTCGATGATGATGGCAAGGTTTCTGCCGGGCCTGACCGGCAGCACCAGCTGGGGGACGCGCACGTCCATCATGGTGGTGTAATCGTCCGTCAGGCCGAGCCGGTCGTAGGCCTTGTTTTTGTTCCAGTTTTCAAGGTGGATGACAAGGTCGATGGTCTTGTTCATCAAAACCGCGCCGACGCCGAACATCGCTTTGATGTCGATGATGCCGATGCCGCGGATTTCCATGAAATGGCGGATGGTTTCCGGCGCTTCGCCGATGAGCCGCCTTTCGTGCACCCGGCACACGTCCACCACGTCGTCCGCGACCAGCTGGTGGCCGCGCTTGACGAGCTCGAGCGCCGCCTCGCTTTTGCCCACGCCGCTCTCGCCCGTGATGAGCACGCCCACGCCGTATACATCCAGCAGCACCCCGTGGATGGTGGAGCGGGGCGCCAGGCAGTGCTGGAGGTAGTTGATGGCGGCGACGGAAAAGCCCGTGGTCTCCCGGTCCGTCCCCAGCACGCAGACATTGTGCTTTTTCGCAAGCTCCAGCATGATGTCCGGCGCGGTCATGCCGCGGCAGATGATCAGGCAGGGGATGGGGTAGGAAAAGTACGTTTCCAGCCGCTCCGCCAGCACGTCCTCGTCCAAAGATTCCAGATAGCTCATTTCCACAAGGCCGACCACCTGGGGCCGCTCGTAGGCGAAATATTCGTAATAGCCCACAAACTGCATGCCGGGACGGTTCAGATCGCCGGAATGCAGGTCCCACTGCGTGCGGGTGGACGGCGAGAGCACCTTCAGGGAAAGGTTTTCAATGAAATCGCTCGCGTTGATCTGGATATCGATCCCCTCCTTTTCTTGTGAAGGCGCTTTACTGCGCCGGCACGAATTCCTGCACCGCGCCCACGCCCTCCACATAGGGGTTGAGGCGGATGTTGGAATCCCGCTGGATCATACCGATGACCGTTTCGGCCGCCGTGCCTTCCACAAGGACCGGGCAGTAGTTGTTGTAATCGGCGTAGCCTGAATACTGCGCGGGCAGGATGTTCAGGGTGTGGCCGAGATAGGTGCCGTCGTCGGCAAAGCGGAAGGTGAACTGCGCGAGCATGGTGTAGAGCGCGCGCATGGCCTTGTTGCCGCCGAAGACGAAATTGCCGAGGCTGTAGACCACCGTCGTGCCGCCGATCACGTCCACGCCCTGGATGACGTGCGGATGGTGGCCGATGACCAGGCAGCAGCCCTTGTTGATGAAATAATTGGCAAGGCTCGTCTGACCGGCGTCGCGGTAACTGTCGTATTCGGTGCCGGCGTGCATGACGCCCACAAGGGCGTTGCAGCCGCTGGCTTTGAGGGATTCGATGTCCCTGTCCAACTGCTCGCGAAGCGACCCCCACTGGGACGCGTAGACCGCCACAAACCCGATTTTGACGCCCTTGTTTTCATAAATGTACACGCTGTCTGCATAGGCGGTGGTGCCGAACCACGGGGTGCCCACCTCCGCGAGCGCGTCGACGGTGGAGAGCATGCCCTGGGCGCCGTAGTCCTCGGTGTGGTTGTTGGCAAGGGACACCACTTCCACGCTGCTTAGCGGCAGGATCTGGGCGAATTCGGTCGGGGCGCGGAAATTGTAGGTCTTGGAGACCTTGTTGGCCTCGTAATTGTAAAAAACGCCCTCCAGGTTCGCGACCGTCAGGTCGTCGTTTGCGATGACGTCGAGGACCCCGGAAAAGGGATAGTCGTAGCCGTAATTGTTCACATAGGAATCAAACGAGGTGTCCTTCGCGCGCTCGTGCTCTTCGCTTCCGAGGGTGCAGTCCCCGACAAAGGTGATCGTAAGGTTCACCTCGGCCTTGGCGCAGGGGGAAACAAGCAGAAGCAGGAAAAGCATCAGGGAAAAAACGGGGAGCGCGCGGGAGAAAAACTTCATACGAATACCTCACTTGATCCGAATGAAAAAATTCTACCTTTACTTTGCTGAAAAGTCAAGGACGGCGAAAAAAAAGGATGGCGGTGATTGACAGCGCGGGAGGTTTGGGATAGATTATTAAGGGCCTCTAACATTTTGGACATGAACGACGGGAAGTGAAGGCATTGCCAGCATCCGGAATCCTCGCGCTGAAAAACCTGCGGCATTTCAAAAGCCGGACGGCGGCGCTGACAGCGCTTTCGGTTTGCAGCGCGCATGCGGCTGCGGGGAAAGCCCTGCGGGACCTGACGAAGGAGGACGGATAAATGGAACTGAAAGCTTCGGGCGTCAAAAAGGTGTTTCAGCGCGCCGGGGGACGGCGCTTTTCCGCGGTGGAAACGCTGGATTTTGCGCTTCCGCCAAAGACCCTGACGGAAATCACGGGCCGCTCCGGCAGCGGCAAGAGCACGCTGCTTCTGATGCTCGCAGGGCTCCTGCCCCCGAGCGAGGGGAAGGTGACGCTGGACGGGCGCGACCTCTACGCGCTGACGGACGGCGAGCTTTCAAAGCTTCGGAACGAAAAGATCACGCTGATCCCGCAGGAACATTCGGCGCTTGCGAGCCTGACGGTGCTTGAAAACGTGCTGCTGCCCGACGCCCTGTACGGGCGGGCGGCGGACGAGGCGCGGGCGATGAACCTGCTTGAAAGGCTCGGCATCGGCGCCCTGTGGGACGAAATGCCCTCGGCGCTCTCCGGCGGGGAGCTTCGGCGCGCGGCCATCGCAAGGGCGCTGTATCAGGATACGCCCGTGCTGCTTGCGGACGAGCCGACGGGCGATCTGGACGAGGAGAATACAAAACGGGTTTTGCAGATCCTGCGGGAGGAAGCACAGGGCGGCAAAGCCGTGCTGCTGGTCACGCACGAGGCGTCGGCGCAGGCGTACGCCGATAAAGTTTACAGGATGGACGGCGGGATTTGCCGGGCGGACGATTGCAATTCGGGGAATGATACGGTACAATGAAAGCCATGAAAGGGCGGTGTGCGCATGGCTTTTTTTGAAGGAATCGCGGAAAACGCGGTGGACATTCTGGTCTATACGGCGATGGCGCTGGTGTTCCTGGCCGGCTTTTTGAAATGTATCCTGCCCGTGCTGAAATCATCGCGCAGCCTCCGGCACGCGGTTCGTATGCTGGAAAAGCCCTCCTCCGGAAGCGACAGGCCCGTCTGGCAGGATTCGCTGTTTCTGGGCAAGCGCATGCAGGACACCTGGAAGCGGTTTTTGAGAAACGCCGAACAGCTCGACGCCAGGGGGCTTGCCTGCGACGTGGAGGATTACGTAAACGACGACACGGTCATTTACGCCTTCGGGCACGTGCAGATGGCGGAAATGCTGCCGGGACTGCTCACGAGCCTTGGCATCCTGGGCACCTTCATCGGCCTCATCCGCGGCCTTGGCGGGCTGGACGTTTCCGACGCCGCAAGGACCATGGAGAGCATTCCCAAGATGATCGGCGGCATGACCTTCGCCTTCACCACCTCCATCGTGGGCGTGGCCTGCTCGATCGTGTTCAATATTTTCAACCGCATCGCCCTCGGACGCGCGGACGCCTCGATGGACGATTTTTACAGCGCCTTCCACGACCTGGTGATGCCGCCGCCCCTTGAGGACGCGGTGACGATGATCTGCCAGCAGGAGGATCAGGAAAAGATCCTGAGAAAGGCGTCGGGCGAAATGACCGCGCGGGTGTCCGAGGGCATCACGCAGGCGGTGGAGCATTCCTTCGTGCCGGTCACGCAGGCCATGAACCGCTTTATCATGGGCCAGACGCAGACGCAGGTGGAGGGACTTTCCAACATCACCCAGCAGTTTATCGCGCAGATGAACCGCTCCCTCTCCGGGCAGTTCGTCACCCTTGCGGAAACCTTAAACCGCATCAACCAGTCCCAGCAGATCACCTACGACGCGCTCGACCGCACCATGGCCTCGGCCGACGTGATCATGAAGGACATGGCGCATATCCAGAGCGCGACCGGGGAGGTCATGACCCGCTTTGAGCAGTACATGGGGTACATGCAGAACGCGCAGAACGGGAACGAGGCCTTTATGGCCCACGGCTCGCAGGTATTAAGCGGCCTGATTTCGGCCTCGGACGAGCAGCGCGCCATCCTGGACGCGCTCAGGACCCAGCAGGCGGCGATCGAAAAGAGCCTGCGCGAATCGGCGAACCTGCACGACGAGGCGCTTTCCTCCCTGCGCGCCAACGCCCAGTACACCCTGAATGCGAGCCGCGAAACGGCGGACGCCATGCGGCAGGGGGCCGAGGCGCTGTCCGGAAGCTACGGGAACTTTGTGGAAAACATCGGAAACGGGCTGACCCGGTCCGTCGAAATGTTCGACCGGAACGTGGGGAGCGTTCTGGACGTGATCAACGAAAAGCTTTCCCTGATCAAACGAAACGCCGAGGGCGACAGGGGAAAGACGGATCTGCTTGCGGAGCTTTCGCAGATGCAGATTACCATGACCGCGATCAGACAGGCCGTGGAGCACCTTGACCGTGCGGCAAACCGGGAAAAGGAGGCGTGAAGCGCGTGAAAAAAACGGCGCACGCTTCCAGGCGGCCCGGGCGGGGAGACGCGGGGGGACACTGGATATCGTATTCGGATATGATGGCGTCCCTCTTGATGGTCTTCGTGCTCGCGGTCTGCTACAGCGTCTACCAATATTATAACATGCTGGAAATCAAAACCCGCCAGCTGAACGAACAGAAGGCGGAGCTGGACCGCACGACCGTGGTGCTGGCAGAGCGCGAGCGGGAGCTGGACGCGGCGAACGTGACGCTGATGGGCAAGCAGGAGGAGCTCGCCGCCATCCAGATTCAGCTGGACGCGCAGGAGGAAGAGCTGCACGCGGCCCAGTCCGCCCTGAACGCCAAGGAGGAGGAGCTTGACACCCTGCAGCTGACGCTGAACGAGCAGCAGGACCGGCTT
>CAMOIA010000135.1 GCA_946615785.1 uncultured Clostridia bacterium | reverse complement strand
CCTCACGCAGGCTGCCGCAGTCGGCCTAGCCGTGACCTTCTTTGGCGTGGACGGCATGGACGGCATTCTGAACCTCGAAGGCTTCGATACCTCCCTGGCGGAAGGCGTTCTGCTGCTGACCCCCTTCAGCGCCAATTCCACCGACCCCCGCACCGCGGCTTTTGTGGCCAAGTACAGGGAACTGTATAACGATACGCCCAACCAGTTCGGCGCGGACGCGTACGACGCTGCCTATGTCGTGGCGGCGCTGGTCGAAAAGGCCGGCATCACCGAGGACACTGCTCCTGAGGAAGCCTGCGAAAAGCTGATCGCCGCGATCACCGACGGCTTCACCTACGAAGGCATCACCGGCACCATGCAGTGGAGCCCGGACGGCACGGTCACCAAATCGCCTCAGGCGGTTGTGATCACCGATGGCGAATACGTCATGTTTGAATAAGGATCACCCGGGCAGGCGCAGAGGGTCGCTTTGCGCCTGCCCGCATCCGAATTGAACGGCTGGGGGCATTCGGCAAAAGCCCGCGGGAGCGGTTTTTTGCTGACTGCCTCTTGTCTGGTTTATTGGTTCAGGGCCGGCTCCTTTTGAAGGAGCGGGCACGACCGAAAAGCTACATTTCTTGTGAATGGGGTGGGGGAATGGTTATATTTCTGTCGCATCTCGTCAACGGCGTCAGCCTTGGAAGCGTGTATGCCATCATTGCGCTCGGCTATTCGATGGTATACGGCATCGCCAAAATGCTGAATTTCGCGCACGGTGATGTGATCATGGTCGGTGCGTACGTATGCTACAGCGCCATTCAGTACTGGGGACTGCCGCCGTTTGTGGGGATTCTGCTTTCCATGGTGGTCTGCACCCTGCTTGGCATGCTGATCGAATTCGGCGCGTACCGGCCGCTTCGCCAGGCGACAAGCCTCGCCGTGCTGATCACGGCGATCGGCGTCAGCTACCTTTTGCAGAATGTAGCGCTGCTGATCTGGGGCGCGAACCCGAAAGTGTTTTCCTCCGTGGTCGGCTTTGGCTCCCTTACGCTGTTTAACGGGGAACTGAAAATCACGTCCGAAGCCCTGATCACGATCGTCGTGAGCGTTCTGATCATGGTCGGCCTCACGCTGTTCACCGGGAAGACCCGCATGGGCAAAGCCATGCGCGCGGTTTCGGAGGACCGGGGCGCCGCGGAACTGATGGGGATCAACGTCAACAGGACCATCAGCATGACCTTTGCCATCGGTTCCGCGCTCGCGGCCATTGCTGGCGTGCTGCTCTGCTCGTCCTACCCGGCACTGATGCCTACGACCGGTTCCATGCCGGGCATCAAGGCCTTCACGGCGGCTGTTTTCGGCGGCATCGGTTCCATTCCCGGCGCCATGCTCGGCGGCATTCTGCTCGGCATCATCGAGATTCTCGGAAAGGCATACATTTCGACCGAGCTTGGCGACGCGCTGGTCTTTGCCGTGCTCATCATCATCCTGCTGTTCAAGCCCTCCGGGCTGCTTGGACGGCCTGAGCGGGAGAAGGTGTGAGGTGTTGCGCATGAAGAAACCGAACAGACGTTTTGTCACCAACCTGTGCACGTACCTGATGGTCATCATCGCCTTTTTCGTGTGCAGGAGCATGATCGACGCGGGCACCATGAGCCGCTCCATGAAGGGGCAGCTGGTGCCGATCTGCGCGTATATCGTCATGGCCATTTCCCTGAACCTGACGGTCGGCATTTCGGGCGAACTGTCCCTGGGGCACGCCGGGTTTATGAGCATCGGCGCGTTTTCGGGCATCATTTTTGCGGGCTGGCTCCGCGCTGTTGTGCCGGACGTCGGCAACGAGGTGAGACTGCTTCTTGCCATCCTTGTGGGCGGCGTATTTGCCCTTGCCGCGGGTTTTCTGATCGGCATTCCGGTGCTGCGGCTGCGCGGCGACTATCTGGCCATCGTGACCCTGGCCTTCGGGGAAATCATCCGAAGCCTTCTGAACCTGTGCTATTTCTGGCTTGAGGGCACAGACCTCCGCTTCTCCTTCGGCTCCAGCCCGGATCCTGCCATCAAATACCTCTTCAACGGGCCGGCTGGCGCGCAGAACGTTGCCAAAATTCCAACCGAGACAGGGTTTATCGGCGGGTTTATCCTGGTGCTGGTAACGCTCTTTGTCGTTTTGAACCTGATCGGCAGCCGCTCCGGCCGCGCGATCATGGCGGCGAGGGACAACCGGATCGCCGCTGAATCCGTCGGCGTCAACATCACCAAATACAAGATGATGGCCTTTACGGTTTCCGCATGTCTTGCCGGAATGGCCGGCGCGCTTTTCGGGCTGAACTATTCGACGCTTCAGTCGGTCAAGTTCAACGTGGACGCGTCCATTCAGGTGCTCGTTTTCGTCGTGCTCGGCGGCATCGGCAACATCTGGGGCAGCATCATCAGCGCGGCGCTTTTGTACGTGCTGCCGGAAATGCTGCGTACCTTCTCTACCTACCGGATGCTCATTTACGCGATCGTGCTGATCATTGTGATGATCATCACGAACCTGCCGTTGGTGCGCGGCTTCGTGACCCAGCTTTCCAACGCCAGTGAGCGCCGCAGGATGCACCGGGACGGCAAAATCAGGAAGGGGGATGCCGTATGACCGAAACCCGCAGATCCACAACCAAAATGGTGCCTTTTCCTTCCCGGTCGATCGTTCCGGAGCGGGATCTGGACAAGCAGCCCATTCTGGAAACCAATCACCTCGGCATCGAATTCGGCGGTCTGAAAGCCGTTCAGGATTTTTCCATTACGGTCGGACGCACGGAAATCGCGGGCCTGATCGGCCCGAACGGCGCCGGCAAGACCACGGTGTTCAATCTGCTTACCAAGGTGTACCAGCCGACCACGGGCATGGTGCTGCTGGATGGGGTGGATACCGCGGGCAAGACCACGGTCGAAGCCAGCAAGATGGGCATTGCGCGCACCTTTCAGAACATCCGTCTCTTCGGCAACATGACGGTGGAGGACAATGTGCGCATCGGGCTGCATAACCAGATCAGCTATAACATGTTCTCCGGCATTTTCCGTCTTCCGGGCTACTGGAAGCAGGAAAAGCGCCAGCATGAGAAAACGATGGAGCTGCTCAGCATTTTTGATATGCAGGATCTGGCGGACGTGAAGGCCTCCAACCTGCCTTACGGCGCGCAGCGGCGGCTTGAAATCGTGCGCGCGCTTGCGACCGAGCCGAAGCTTTTGCTCCTGGACGAACCCGCGGCGGGGATGAATCCGCATGAAACGGAAGAACTGATGGACAACATCATCCGCATCCGGGATCAGTTTCAGATTGCCGTGCTCTTGATCGAGCACGATATGAAGCTGGTCATGGGCATCTGCGAAGGCATCTGTGTGCTCAATTTCGGGCAGATCATCGCCAAAGGCACCGCGGAGGAAATCCAGGCCAATCCGGTGGTGATCGAAGCGTATCTCGGCAAGCAGAAGGAGGCAGAAGCATGACCCTTTTGCAGGTAGACGATCTTCATGTTTTTTATGGCAATATCCATGCGATCAAGGGAATCAGTTTCAAGGTGGAGGAAGGGGAAATCGTGACCCTGATCGGCGCGAACGGCGCCGGCAAATCCACCACGCTCAATACCATCTGCGGTCTTCTGCATCCGCGCTCGGGCAGCGTTACATTCAACGGGCAGGACATCACCCACATTCAGGCGAGCAAAACCGCTTCCCTGGGGATGGTGCTCTGCCCGGAAGGGCGGCGCATCTTCCAGCACATGACGGTGCGGGAAAACCTGGAAATGGGCGGCTTTACAAGACCGAGCACGGAACATGCCGCCTCCATGGAAAACGTGTTTGAGCATTTTCCCCGCCTGAAGGAGCGTGAAAACCAGATTGCGGGCACTCTGTCCGGCGGCGAGCAGCAGATGCTGGCCATGGGCCGGGCGCTGATGAGCAAGCCGCGCCTGATCATGCTGGACGAACCGTCCATGGGCCTTGCGCCGATCCTGGTCGAGCAGATTTTCGAGATCATCAAGGAACTGCACGCATCGGGCTCCACCATATTGCTGGTTGAGCAGAACGCCCGCATGGCTCTTTCGACGGCGGACCGCGCATACGTGCTTGAAACCGGGCTGATCACCATGGAAGGAAGCGCAAACGACCTTTTGAACGACGACAACGTGCGAAAGGCGTATCTTGGCAATTAAGCGGGAATGGGTTTAAAGGGGCTGTTGTAGAAAGTATGAAAAACTGCAGCAGCTCCTTTTCCGTGCTTATAAAATCTGCTGAGATGTAAAATTACCGAACAAAAGGAACACGAACGAGAGCCTTGCCTAAGATGCTTTCGGCTGGCTCCGGTTTGGTGTGCTCAAATTGTGGTTTTTCAGACAATTCAGAATGTCAGCAGGGATGCAGGCTATAGTGTTCTTCCAGACTGCCTGTGTTGTACTTCCCGCTGAAAACCAGCGTAGTAAGGAACTGCTGCTTGGTTTTATCGTGATTATTTCCTATGATTTCAAGCACTCTTTTGCAGTCAATCAATTCACCGGATTCGTTTTGATGTTGATGATGGTTTTCTCCATCGCATTTGGCTTTCCAATTATCAACAAAGAAAGCTGTAATACCGGTTTCAAAATCGGTTGTGCCTTCGCACCAATACTCGCGGCCATCAAAGTATTAGACAGTTTCTGTATACCAACCAGTATCAAGGAACTGGGTCAAATGTCCATTTTTCATAGTCCATAAGCCTCCAGCTTATTTAAAGATATCACTGAACTTATGCCTGTTCCTCTTTTGTAAGTTGTTCGACTAACCGGTCAATGCTTTTATCCAGTTGTCTTCTTGCATATAGTTCAATAATGATTTTTGCACTGCAAAAGTGCCAAAGTTTGGTGCTGTCCTGCAAAAAGAAAGGTTTGCTGGCATCCACGACGACTTGACGTTCTGAAACATCCATGGATGCTGCCATTGAAGCTGTGACGCAGAAAACTGATGAGCAGCAGCCTGTGCAGGATGCTTCAAAACAGAAGCACGATCAGGAACGGTAATGAAAAACTCCCCGGCTGGGCTGTGTAAGAAGCCCGCCGGGGAGAACGGCAAACTGGAATTAGTCACTTTGCATATCTTGGGTCAAGCAATGGTTTTCCATCTTTATCAACCAGAAC
>CAMOIA010000134.1 GCA_946615785.1 uncultured Clostridia bacterium | reverse complement strand
GCTTCCACGGAATAGGTGGCCTGCGCGCCCGCAAACTTTTCCTTATCGGACTTCCGGCCCGCATAGACCGGGATGGAAAGATCGTTTTCGCAGAAGGTTTTGTACACGTTCAGCATCAGCTGCGTTTCCGCTTCGCTTTCCTCGGCGGTCGCGTGAACGGTATGGCCCTCCTGCCACCAGAATTCCGCGGTTCTCAGGAAGGGGCGCGTGGTCTTTTCCCAGCGCATGACGGAGCACCACTGATTGTATTTCAGCGGCAGATCGCGCCAGGAATGCACCCAGTTGTGGAACATGGTGCAAAAAATCGTTTCGCTGGTCGGACGGACCGCAAGCCGTTCCTGCAGGGGCTCGGTGCCGCCCTGCGTGACCCAGGCGACTTCAGGCGCAAAGCCTTCCACATGGTCGGCTTCCTTCAAAAGCAGCGATTCCGGGATCAGCATGGGCATGGAGACGTTTTCGTGCCCGGTTTCCTTGAACATGGCGTCAAGACGCTCATGGATCAATTCCCAGATCCGGTTGCCGTACGGCTTCATCGCCATGCAGCCGCGCACGGGCGTATAATCCATCAAATCAGCCTGGGTCACCACATCGGTATACCATTGACTGAAATTTTCACTCCTGGGGGTAATATGCTGTACAAATTCCTGTTTCGCTTCCTTAGCCATGGACAATCCCTCCTTGTCCCGCATATTATACAGAGAATTGACGGTTTTGACAACCGCTGAAATTCTAAGGACTCTTTGTCCGGTCTTTGCTCAGTCATTGAGGCACAAAGTCACATCAGCAGAATCCGTCAGATCAAAGGACGCGCTGCCATGATCAGTCTTCACCGTATAGGCGCCTTTGAATCCGGTGAAGGATACAAAGCCGTTTTCGTCCGTGGCCAGCGTCCCGTGGGTTTCCCATTCGCCGTGAATCAGGGCGTGCAGCGCATGGTAGGCGGGCTTTTCGCTGTTGTCCGCCCGCACGAGTCCCGAAGGCGCTTTCAGCCAGTATCCGTCGCAGAAATCCCAGGTGGTGATGGCTTCCACCAGGGGATGCGCGAACAGGGCCGTATACATCTCAGTTATCTGCTGCGCCTGCCGTTCCTCGCCCTCCGGCGTCGTCGGCCAGGCGTCCACCTGCCAGTCGTTCAGGTCCACGATGTGCTCCGGCATGAGCTCGCCGGAAATGAGCGTGTTTTCGGTGAAATGGATGGGCAGGCCAAAACGCGAAAAGCGTTCCAGCACCATTTCCAGCTTTTCAAGCCCCCAGTAGCCCTGGTGCTGGTGGCTTTGAATGCCGATCGCGCCGATGGGAACCCCCGCGTCAAGCAGCGCCGCGATCAGATCCGCATAGGCCATGCTGGTGTTAAAGTCGTTGATCAGCAAAACGGCCTTCGGGTCGCTTTCCTTCGCGGCTTCAAACACGGCCTTGACGAGGCCGACCCGGCCTTTGTCCCGGCAGATGCGGGTGACGGCGTTGTCATAGCGGTCGAAATCAGGCATGATCACCACTTCGTTGATCACGTCCCAGAGCCCGATCAGCCCGCGATAGGCGCTGACGTCTCTGTGGATCCTGTCGATCTGCTTTTCAAAGATTTCCTCGTTGGAATACTTCAAGAGCCACGGCGCGCATACCGTGTGCCAGCACAGCGGATGGCCCTTCACCTGTACGCCGCGGTCCCGAAGCCACCGGACGGCGGCCATGGTTTCCGCAAAGGCCGGTTTTCCTTCCTCCGGCTCGTACCGTCCCCAGTAAAAGGGGAGGGTGCCGTAATTGAAGAGGCGAAGCCATTTTTCCATTCGTTCTGTCAGGAGCGCTTTTCGCTGATCGTCTTTTGATGAGAGCATGGGGATGGTGTCAAAACCGCCGCAGCCAAAGAGGAATGCGTGGTTCGTCTGGTCGATGCGCACGCTTTGCCCGGAAAGGGGCGTACCGTCCTTGCCTGTCAAATGAAGGCGCGCGTTTGCTTTGCGGTGTTCAAAATCGTACATGGTTTCCTCCCGTTCATCGCCCGTAGGGGCTGTCAAATTCCGCTTCGGCCTTTCTGACGGCTTCATCTAAGGACATACCGGTAAAATGCTGTGCGCCGGGATAGCGGCCGGATTTTCGATCGTCTGCAAAAACGCCGACCACGATCCCCGGAATCGCGCTTTCCGGCGCGTTCGGCGCGTGCGCGCCGCCGAGGTCTGTCCGGCACCAGCCCGGATCGGTCAGATTGATCATGACGTCGGTGCCCTGGACGATGCTTCCAAGATCGATGGTGATTTTGTCAAGCGCCGCCTTGCTGGCTGAATAGCCTGCCTGGCAGACATCCAGGGAAATCCCGCTCGTGGTGTTCAGAATGCGTCCGCTTCCGCGCCCGATCATCCCCGGCAGGAAGTGATAGCAGATCATGGCCGGCGCGATCGTGTTCACCCGAAAACTGATCTCGTAGTCAGAAGGTGGGGTGTGCATGTAATCCGTGCGGTATGCGATCTGCAAGCCTGCGTTGTTGCAGACGATGTCAACGCTGACGCTGAGAGCGTCGATGTCCCGGAGCATCTTTTCGACCTGATTCAGGTCATCCAGTTCAGCCTCGACGCCGTGGGCCTGAACGCCCTTGGCCCTGACCTCTTCGAGCACCTTATCCAAATGGGATACTTTTCTTGCGTGCAGGATCAGGTTGCAGCCCTGCTCTGCCATGAATTTGGCTGTCAAATACCCGATTCCCCGCGATGCGCCGGTAATCAGCGCCCATTTTCCTTTTACCCAGTACACGGAAACCCGCTTTCCGCATGGCCTTTGGATGGCCCTGCTGTCGTTTGTTTGCTTAAGATGCACTCATTATAAAGGCAAACGCCCCTGATGGCAATACGCCGCATGGTTTCTGGCAGACAATATGCCGTTTTTTCCCGCTTCCATGGACAGTGGGCAGGTGTTCTGGTATACTTGCCCGTGGGGAGGGTTTCGCATGGAAATACTGTATCAGGACGAAGCCATGATTGTCGCTGTCAAGCCGTACGGCCTGCTTTCGGAGCATGCGGGGACGGATGGAATGCCGGACTGCATTGCCGCGGCGCTGAACCGCGCGCCGGATTCGGTCTATCCCGTGCATCGGCTGGACAGGTGTGCCGGCGGCGTGATGGTTTATGGGCTGACGAAACAGGCGTCAGCTCAGCTGTCTCTGAACATGCAGACACACCGCTTTGAAAAGCGGTACCTTGCCGTCGTGCAGGGCGCGGTGCCTGAAACGGAAGAAACGTGGAAGGACCTTCTTTTTTTTGATACGAGAAGGAGGATGTCGTTTTGCGTTGACAGGAACCGAAAAGGCGTGAAGGAAGCGATTCTGCATATGCGCTGTGTTGACAGCGCCGAAGGACTGTCGCTTCTGGCCGTTCGCCTGGAAACGGGCAGGACGCACCAGATCCGCTGCCAGTGCGCTTCAAGGGGCATGCCGATCGTCGGAGACGGCCGGTACGGAAGCCGATTGAAGATTCAGGGAAGCGGGATCGCGCTCTGGTGTGCCGAAATCAGCTTTCCCCATCCTTTGACGGAAAAAGTCCAGCGCTTTATCGCGCCGCCTCCGCGCCAGTGGCCCTGGAACGCGTTTTTCATCCCGGGCGGACAAGCGTAAGCATCCCGTTTGTGTTTCCGCCACAGAAACAGCTGAAAGAGAGGAGAGGCCATGATCCTTTTGTACATCGCGGCAGCCTTGGGTTTTCTGGTTTTCCTGATCAGCATCCTGCTTTGCAGGTACTGCCTGTATGGCAAACGGCAGGACGAAACGGAAGCCCGGAGCTGGCAGGAGAAGCATTACAGCCTTGAATGGTATGATCGGTCTGAAAAAGAACCCTTTATTGTAACATCCGGGGACGGATATACGCTGTATGCGGAATGGGTAAGGTGCCCGGGGAAGGCCAGAGGCTGCGTCATCCTTTCCCACGGGTATACGGACAACCACCTCGGCGCGCTGAAATACGGCGAAATGTATCAGAAGCTCGGATTCGACCTGGTCGTATACGATCTTCGCGGGCACGGCCGGAACAAACGGACCTTTTGCACCTACAGCATTCGGGAAAGCGAAGATCTGGCCGCAGTGATAAAGCAGGTTCGAAAACGCTCTAAACCGGGCCTTCCGGTCGGCCTTCACGGGGAATCTCTCGGCGCGGCCACGACGATCGCGTGCCTGAAAACGGAACCGGATGTGGATTTTGCGGTGGCAGACTGCGCCTTTGCCGAAATCATGCCCATTTTCAAAAGGGGCCTGAAGGGGATGCGTCTGCCAACCTTTCTGGTGTACACCGCATCGCTCTGTTCAAAGCTATTTTACGGATACGCTTTTTCCAAAATGCGCCCCGTCGACGCGCTGCCGCCCGGACGCGGCCTTCCCATTCTGTTTATTCACGGCGCTGACGACGATTTCATTCCGCCGCAGCACAGCGTGCGCATGCATGATGCCGCGCCGGGAAGCGATCTTGTGCTGATCCCCGACGCTGGACACGCTTCTTCCGTGTTTGCCCATCCGGATCTGTATGCCCGAGCTGTTGCGGATTTTCTTGGCAGGCATTTTCAGGCATTTCAGAATTGATCACAAAAAACGCGGGAATGCCTTGGCATTCCCGCGAGGTCGTAAAATCCGGATTATTTCTTTTTGCCCTGGTTGGCGACGGCTTCCATCTTCTTGCGAAGCGCTTCCTGGTCGCCGAGGTAATAGTGGCGGATCACCTTGAAGTTATCGTCGAATTCGTACACCAGCGGCGTTCCGGTCGGGATGTTGACGCCGATGATTTCTTCGTTGGACAGGCCGTCAAAATACTTCACCAGTGCGCGCAGCGAATTGCCGTGCGCCGCGATGATAACGCGTTTTCCTTCTTCCATGTCCTTGCGGATCACTTCGTTGAAATACGGAACGGCGCGTTCGATGGTGGTTTCGAGGCTTTCGCAGGCCGGAAGATCGCGCTTGTCCACATTGCGGTACATCGCCTGATTGACCGCAGAGCGTTCGTCGCTTTCTTCAAGGGCTGGCGGCTTGACGTCGAAGGAGCGGCGCCAGACCTTCACCTGTTCCTCGCCGTATTTTTCCGCGGTTTCGGATTTGTTCAGGCCCTGGAGCGCGCCGTAATGGCGTTCGTTCAGCTTCCAGGTCTTGATGACCGGCAGCCATGCACGGTCCATTTCATCAAGAATGTGAT
>CAMOIA010000133.1 GCA_946615785.1 uncultured Clostridia bacterium | reverse complement strand
GACCGTGACCGGGACGCGCTGCAGGCCGCGACCGGGCGGCTTTCCAGCTATCCGGGATTTGTGCCGCTGCACGGAAATTTTCACGATGTCCTTTCCCTCCTGCCGGAAGGTACGAAGCTGAACGGTGGCCTTTTGGATCTTGGCGTTTCGTCGCATCAGCTGGATACGCCGGAGCGGGGCTTTTCCTACCGGGAAGACGCGCCGCTTGACATGCGCATGGACCGGAGCGCGGGGATGACGGCTGCGGAATACCTGAACACGGTGGACGAAAAAGCCTTTGCGCAGGCGCTGTATGATTATGCGGACGAAAAATGGGCTGCCCGCATCGCGAAAATTCTGGTGGAAAAACGAAAGGAAAGACCCCTGCGGACAACGTTCGACCTGGTCGAAGTTGTGGACGCGGCCATTCCCAAAGCTGTGAGGCGAAAAGAAGAAGGGCACAGCGCCAGGCGAACGTTTCAGGCGGTGCGGATCGCGGTGAACGACGAGATCGCCCCCCTGGAGACGGCCCTGAAGGACTGGGTATCGCTGCTCGTGCCGGGCGGAAGGCTCTGCGTGCTCACTTTCCATTCCATCGAGGACCGCGTGGTGAAGCGTACGCTGCGCACGCTGCAGAACCCGTGTGTCTGTCCGCCGAAGGCGCCGGTGTGCACCTGCGGGCGCAAAAGCGCGGGGCAGGTGCTGGGCGGCGGCGCGATCCGTCCGACGGCGGAAGAGACCGAAAGGAATCCGAGGAGCCGCTCAGCGACGCTGCGCGTTTTTGAAAAGGGGGCGTAAAGGATGGAAATGCAGATGCCGGAGGGGGCCGCGCTGTATGTGGTCGCGACGCCGATCGGCAATCTCGGCGACCTGAGCCCCCGCGCGCTGGAGGTGCTCAGGGCAGTTGACCTGATCGCGGCGGAGGATACCCGGGTCACGATGAAGCTGTGCAGCCATTTTGACATTCATACCCCGCTCGTATCCAACCACCAGCACAATGAAGAAAATTCGGGCCCGCGCATTGCCGCACGCATGCAGGCGGAAGGGCTGAAGGCTGCGCTGGTGACGGATGCGGGCACGCCCGCCATTTCCGATCCGGGCACATACCTTGTGCGCGCGTGCGCAGAGAGGGGAATTCCGGTCTATGCAGTGGCGGGACCGACGGCCATGGGAGCCGCGGTCTCGGTGAGCGGCTTTGATTTTCATGATTTTACGTTTTACGGCTTTCTGCCGAGGGACAAAGGCGCGCTGGAGGAAAAGCTGCGCCGGATGCCTTGCGCAAGCGAGGGCGCGGTGGTGCACGAAAGCCCGTTTCGCGTCAAGGACCTGATGGCGGCGGTTTTGCGGGTCCTGCCGGAAGCGGGGGTGAGTTTGAGCTGCGACCTGACGAAGCTGCATGAACTGACGGTGCGCGGAAGCCCCGCCGAAGTGCTTGCAGCACTTGAAGAAAACGACAAGAGCGAAAAGGGCGAATACTGCCTGGTGCTGGATCTGCGTTCCTGCAAAACCGAAGATGAGACGCCGAAAACAGAGGCGTCCCTTGAAGGACAGCTGCTTGAAATGTGCTTTCAGGGGCTGGACCTGCGCGAAGCGAGAGAAAGCCTGATCCAGAAAGGATACCGGAAAAACGCGGTTTATGCATCGGCCGTCGCGGTGAAAAAGTTCCTTGAGGCGCAGGACAACGGCTGAAAGCCGGCAAAGAAAAATTTGCGTGCCGGCAGGAAAAAAAGGCTTTTGTGGAGTATTATGGAATTTGGGTGAGAGAGTGATTTCTGTCATCCGTGCACTTTACTGACTGGAAACGGGGGATACCATTGATGGACAACATGGACGGAAAAACCGTGCTGGAGATGCGGGAAGCCGTCAGGGCGGGCGACGCCGCGGCGGCGGCGAAGCAGCATGCTGCCGGCCGCGCGACGGCTCGGGAAAGGATTGCCTCTCTTTTTGACGCGGGCAGCTTTATGGAAGTGGACACGCTGCGCGACGGCGCCAACTGCGTGGCCGGCTTTGGCACGGTGCACGCAAGGCCTGTCTATTGTTTTGCGCAGGATCATACGCTGTCCGGCGGCGCCATGACCGAGGCGCAGGCGGAAAAGATCGTGAAGGTGCTGGACATGGCGAGGCTGAACGGCGGCCCCGTCGTTGCGATGCTCGATTCCGCCGGCATGAAAGTGACGGAGGGAGCGGCGTCGCTTCCGGCCTATGCGAAGATTTTTGCGAAAATGACCCGGATGAGCGGCATCTGCCCCATGATCACGCTGGTCATGGGCGAGTGCCGAGGCGCTGCCGCGCTGTTTACACAGGTAAGCGATATCGCCATTCAGGTCAAGGGAAGCGCGCTGGCGCTGCATGCGTCGAAGGTGATGAACAGCCAGAAGGGCGTCACGCTTTCGGACGAAGCGCTCTTTGGCCCCGGGACGATGGCAGGACAGGGCGCGGTCGCGCTGGAAGCCGGGAGCGAGGAAGAGGCGGTGAGCCTTGCCATCTCGCTTCTGGATATGCTGCCGGGCTCCAACCTGGAGGACGCGCCGCTCAGCGACGAGGACGATCTGAACCGGACGCTCATCGCCTGCGATCAGGAGGACGCGCGTTCCCTGATCAGCCAGATGGCGGACGGCGGGCTCTACACTGAGCTCTCGAGCGCTTACGGGACGCGGGCGCATACGGTGCTCGCCCGTGTCGGCGGCCGCGCAGCGGGCCTGATCGTGTGCGATCACAAGGAGGAAAACGGGCGCCTTGACGCCGCGACCTGTGCAAAGATCGCAAGGTTCGTCAGGCTGTGCGACTGCTATTCCATGCCTGTGATCACGCTTGTGCATACGGACGGGCTGGAAGTGCCTTCTGTCAATGCGCAAAGCTGGCTCATGCGTACCGCCGGGCAGATGCTCTATGCCTATGCGGAGGCCACCTGTCCGAAGCTCGCGGTGATCATGGGCAACGCCATCGGGCCTGCGTACGTCGCCATGGGCGGAAAGGCCATCGCGGACGTTGTGTATGCGTGGGAAGACGCGATGATCGCGCCGGTGACGGCGGAGGTGGCTGCGGCGGCCTTTGACGACGCGGCGCTTGCCGAAGGGAAGAACCGGGCGCAGCTTGAAAATGCCTACCGTGCTTCAATGGACGCAAAGCACGCTGCCGCGCTTGGCCTTGTGGACGATGTGATTGCGCCGCGCGATATGCGCAAAACGCTGATCGCAGCCATGGAATTCCTGGCCTCTAAGCACGATGCGAACCCGCCCCGCAAACACGGGAACCTTCCGCTGTAAGGAGGGGGAAACATGCAGGAATCATTTCTTGGCAATCTGGGACTGGGCCTTACGACCATGGCGATCGGTCTGTTCGTGGTCTTCCTTGGGCTCGCCATCCTGATCGGCATGATTTACGTCATGACGACCGTGACCTCCCGGAAAAAGAAGGAAGCGGAAGAAAAAACTGCCGCACCCGTGACAGCGGAAAATACGGCGGAAGCGGAAAGCGGCGATGAAACGGACGAAAGCGTGATCGCCGCGATCACGGCGGCGCTTGCCGTTGTGATGGAAGACCGGGAACAAGGGTTTATCGTACGGCGCGTGCGCCGCATTTCTCCGCCCGCCTGGCAGAGCACGGCGCGCAACGAACAGACGCGCTGGTTTTAAGCAGCAAACGATCGAAAGGAAGAAAGCAAAATGCGTAAATTCAACATCACCGTCAACGGCGTAGCATATGAAGTGGAAGTGGAAGAAGTGACCGACGGCGGCGCCCCCGCGGCCCCAAAGGCGCAGGCTGCCCCCGCGCCTGTGCAAAGCGTGCCAAAGAGCGCGGCCCCGAAAGCCCAGATGGTTGCAGGCGGCGTTCAGGTGAAATCGCCCATGCCCGGCACCGTGCTTGACATCAAGGTTCAGCCCGGCGCGAAGGTGAAGAAAGGCGATTGCCTGATGGTGCTGGAAGCGATGAAGATGGAAAACGACATTCCGGCGCCGCAGGACGGCACCGTCGCCCAGATCCTGGCTGCCAAAGGCGCGACCGTTGATTCCGGCGCAGTGCTCGTTGTGCTGAACTGATGCCGATCATCGCGAAGCGCGAAAGGAGATCAAATGCAAAGCGTCAATTTTTTTGAGACGCTGAAGGATCTGGCAGGGGAGTCAGGGCTCGCGCTCGTTTTGCAGAGCCCGTCGAATCTCGTGATGATCCTGGTGTCTTTCGTCCTGCTCTATCTTGCCATTGTCAAGAAATTTGAACCGCTGCTCCTGCTCCCCATCGCCTTTGGCATGCTGCTGACGAACCTGATGGGCAGCGATGTTTTCCACGAGGAACTGTTCGCGGGCGGGCACGCCAACTGGAAACTGTTTGACAGCGCCATCTATGTGGATTCGAGAAGCTTAAGCCAGCTTGGACAGCTCACGGTGAACAACGCGGGCTATGTGCTCTACACCGGCGAGAGCGTGCTGAACGATGCCGGTGCGGTGGTGCTTGCGCACAACGAGATCATCGGCAAGGTCACGACCGCCTTCCAGGCCGGCGCGTTTCTGAACGCGCAGGGCGCGCTGCAGATCCTTCGGGAAGGCATTGCGGAACCTGTGACGCTCGCCGAGAGCACCGGCGTGATCCTGACGGGCACGGGCAATTACCTTTCCCAGGTGGCGGGAAGCGTTCCCGCGATCTTTGAAGCGCACAATCTTTTCGGCGAGGTGCTGGCCAGCGGCACGGCGGCCCAGGTGAAGACCATTACCCCCGGCCTGCTTGACTATCTGTACCTCGGCGTCAAGCTCGGCATTTATCCCTGCCTCATCTTTATCGGCGTGGGCGCCATGACGGACTTCGGCCCGCTGATCGCCAATCCCAAATCCCTGCTGCTGGGCGCAGCCGCGCAGCTTGGCATTTTCCTCACGTTCCTCGGGGCGAAGCTCCTCGGCTTCACCACAGCGCAGTCCGGCGCCATCGGCATCATCGGCGGCGCGGACGGCCCGACGGCCATCTGGCTGACCGGAAAGCTCGCGCCGGAGCTGCTCGGCCCCATCGCGGTGGCGGCGTACAGCTATATGGCGCTCGTGCCGGTGATCCAGCCGCCTATCATGCGCGCGCTGACCACGAAAAAAGAACGCGGGATCGTCATGAAGCAGCTAAGACCCGTTTCGAAGAAGGAAAAAATCCTTTTCCCGATCGTCGTGACGGTGCTGGTTTCCGCCCTTCTGCCTTCTGCGACCCCCCTGGTCGGCTGCCTGATGCTCGGCAACCTGATGAAGGAATCGGGCGTTGCG
>CAMOIA010000132.1 GCA_946615785.1 uncultured Clostridia bacterium | reverse complement strand
CCATGACCGGCTACGTGGATATTGAATACCTTCAGCCCGGGACCGAGACCAAAGAAAGGGACATCAAGCTGGTCACCGTCCGCAACGAGGGCGGCACGGGCGCGAACCTGCGCACTTCTCCAAACACGGAGAACAGCAAGGTAGTCCTGACGCTCAAAAACCAGCAGACCGCCTATGCGATCGGCGTGCTTCCCGAGGGCTGGCTGCAGATCATGTACGATCACGAATACTATTTTGCGAAGGCCCCTTTGTTTACGCCCCTGCTGCTGACGACCCCGGATGAAATCTACAGCGGAAAAACCGGAATCTACTATGTGTATAACCCGAATCCTTCCGACCGGCTGAACCTGAGGAAAAACCCGACGGCCACGGCTGTCTCTTTCGCCAAGTTTTACGGAGGAACGCAGGTCCTGGTGACCGGCTTTGACGCCATGCGCGAATGGGCGAGGGTGAAGGTGATGAACCTGGAGGGCTGGATGAGCACCGAATACCTGAAAGCCAAGCTGACCCAGACCGCCATGCCCGAAACCACCGTCGCAGCGGGCGGAGCTTTGCTGTGCACGCGTCCGGGCGATACGGCGGGCTCGACGACGCTGAGCGCGGGCACCCACGTGCTCGTTTACGGGTTTGACGACAGCGGCTGGGCGGCGATAACGGTCACGGAAGCCAGCGGATTCAACGGATGGGTCGAACTGAAAAGCCTTGAAGAAACGGCTGCCTTTTCCTGGACCCGATAAGCGGACGATAAGGGGGGGAGACAAAGTGAAAAAAGTACTGTTTGTCACAAGTGAATGCGCTCCATTCAGCAAATCCGGCGGACTTGCTGACGTGGCAGGGTCGCTGCCCGCGGCTTTGAATGCGGGCGGCGACGAGGTACATGTTGTTTCCCCTCTGTACGCCTGTGTGCGCGATCGGTACGGCGATCAGCTGACCCGGAAAGGGTCGAGGGACGTCCAGGTGGGATGGCGCAAGGCCTCCTTTACCCTCTATCAGTTCGTTTACCTTGGCGTCACCCAGTATTTTCTGGAATGCGATCAGTTTTTTGACCGGCCCAGGCTCTACGGCTATGACGACGACGCCCTTCGCTTTGCGTTTTTCAGTCATGCCGTGCTTGATTTTCTGGATGATTACGTCGTCAGGCCGCAGATCATTCACTGCAACGACTGGGAAACGGCCCTGACCGTGATTTATCTGAAGGACGCGCAGGCTTCGAAACCGGAATTGAAAAAGCTGCGCACCGTGTATACCATCCACAACATCGCTTACCAGGGCCAGTTCAGCGCGGATCTGCTGGAGGGCACCTTCGGGCTGGACAGCGGATGGTATGACGGCGGACTCGGGTATATCTACGAGGGCCGAAGGGACATCAACCTGATGAAGGGCGCCATGATGATGGCGGACGCGGTTTCGACCGTATCGCCCAATTATGCCCGCGAGCTGCATTCCGCAAAGTACGGGCACGGCCTGCAGGGCGTGGCCGATATGGTGGACGGCAAGCTCTGCGGGATCCTCAACGGCATCGACATGGATCTGTACGATCCTTCCAAGGCGGAAGGGATTCCGGAGCGCTTTGGCGTTTCGGACATGCGCGGGAAGGCGGTCTGCAAGCGGTATATCCAGGAGCGGTTCGGCCTGAATCAGGAGCCGGACTGGCCGCTCTTCGCCTTTGTCGCAAGGCTTGTCGAGCAGAAGGGGATCGAAATCATCAAGCAGGTGCTCCCGGGCATGATGGATCTTGGCGCACAGCTCATCGTCTACGGACAGGGCGATCAGCACTATGCGGATTACTTCCGCTGGGCGGCGCAGCGCTGGCCCGGGCAGATCGGCTTTACGGATGAATACCACGACGACCTTGCGCTCTGCGTGTATGCCGGCGCGGATCTCTACCTGATGCCTTCGCGCTTTGAACCCTGCGGATTGAGCCAGATGATGGCGATGCGCTTTGGAACCGTCCCGGTCGTGCACGAAACCGGCGGGCTGAAGGACAGCGTGCGCGGCTACAGTGAATTCGACGGTCATGGCGACGGCTTTTCCTTCAGCGAATACAGCGGGAAATACCTCTATCTTGCCATCCTGCAGGCCATGCGGGTGTATTTCTGCGATCCGGAAACCTTTCAAAAGCTTCGCAGGCGCTGCATGACGAAGGATCTTTCCTGGGCACGGAGCGCGCACCAGTACGACCGCATGTATGCGGACCTGGCGCCCGAGGCTTCAAGCGGCAGGGTCGCATTTGAAGAGGGCTACCGTACGCTGACCGAAGCGTACCAGAAGTCCTTTGAGCAAAACCGCGCCCGGCACCCAGAACGATTGAAGGCGGATTATGAACGGAAGATCGAAATGCGCCTCTACGGCGCCTGCGAAGGCGTGTTTCATATCCGCATTGAAAACGGAGAAATTTCCTTCCAGCCCGTTTCCTGCCGGGAGGCGGACGCGACGATCGAAAGCAGCTATGACAATCTGCTGGATATCCTGAACGGCAAAAAGAACCTGGACACGCTGTTTTTGAGCGGCCAGTTCCAGATTCGCGGAAACCTTGCGAAAGGGCACGAAATCAAGGATATCCTTTCATTCACAGAACCCTGAAATTCATAACCGGAGGAAAACAGCATGCCCTGTACAACGATCCTGGTGGGCCGCAAGGCGTCTTACGACGGTTCCACCATGATGGCGCGGAACGAGGATTCCGGCGCCGGTCATTTCAGCGAAAAGAAGTTTATCGTGGTGCGTCCGGAGGACCAGCCGAAGGTGTATCAAAGCGTCATTTCCAAAGCCGTCATCCCGCTTCCGGACAATCCCATGCGGTATACCGCTGTGCCAAACGCCCTTCCGACGTCCGGCGTCTGGGGAGAGGCAGGCGTGAACACCTGCAACGTCGCCATGTCGGAAACGGAAACCATCACATCCAATCCAAGGGTCCTCGGCGCGGACCCCCTGGTGAAGAGCGGTATCGGCGAGGAAGACCTTCTGACGATCGTTCTTCCCTATATTCATTCCGCCAGGGAAGGCGTTCTTCGCCTTGGAGAGCTTCTTGAAACCTACGGAACGTATGAAATGAACGGCATCGGCTTCCAGGACCGGGACGAAATCTGGTGGTTTGAAACCATCGGCGGACACCACTGGATGGCCAAACGCGTGCCGGACGACGCTTATGTGATGATGCCGAACCAGCAGGGCATCGACGTCTTCGACCTGAAGGACGCGCTGCATGAAGGCAAGGCGCATCTGTGCTCAAAGGATCTGGCGGATTTCATCCGCAGGAACCATCTGAACCTCGCCATGGAAGAAGGCGATCTATCCCAAGAGGAAGCCTTCGACGCCCGCGCGGCCTTCGGCAGCCGGGACGACGCGGACCATGTGTACAACACCCCGAGGGCCTGGTTTATGGGGCGGTATTTCAACCCGCGTACGGAAAGCTGGGACGGCCCGGAGGCGTATTTCAGGCCGGATTCGGACGACCTTCCCTGGTGCCTGGTGCCGGAGAAGAAGATCACGCCGGAAGATATCAAGTACGTGCTTTCGTCCCATTATCAGGGAACGCCGTTTGATCCGTACGGAAAGCATATGGACCCCACCCAGCAGGGAAAGTACCGGGTGATCGGCATCAACCGGAACAACTTCGTGGCGCTGACCCAGATCAGGCCGGATCTGCCGGAAGGATACCGCTCCCTGCAATGGATCGCGATGGGCTCCAACCCGTTTAATGCCTTTGTGCCCTTCTATGCCAACGTCGATACGACGCCGGCTTATTTTGCCAATACCGGCGAAGAGGTCACGACAGAGAGCTTCTACTGGTGCAACCGCCTCGTCGCGGCGCTCGCCGACGCGCATTATGCGAAATGCTCCAGCTGGATCGAACGGTATCAGAAACAGATCCACGCCCTCGGACATCAGATGATCAACGAAGGCGACGCCCTTGCGGAGCAGAACCTGGAGCATCTGAGTGCCTTCCTGGCGGATAGAAACCAGAAGCTTTCTGACGCGGTGCAGGCAGAAACGCAAAAGCTGCTTTCAAAGGTGCTGTTTGAGGCCAGCATGGGCATGAAGAACGCTTTCTCCCGTTCGGACGCGTAACGATGAGCGAAGCGATCAGAAAAACCGTCGCCGTCGGCGCGGCCGCGATTCTTGAAAACGGCCGGGTGCTTTTGTGCAGGCGCGCGAGCGGCGAATGGAAGGGATACTGGGAGTTTCCGGGCGGAAAGGTCGAGCCGGGCGAAACGGCGGCCCAGGCGGTGGAAAGGGAAATCCGGGAAGAACTGTGTCTTGACGTGCATGCCAAAGAGCGGCTTTGCGTTGTGGAAATGGATTATCCGTCGTTCCGCCTTTCCATGGAAGTCTACATCTGCCGTATCGAAGGCGGAAAGATGGAAGTGCTCGAGCACGAAAAGGCCTGCTTTTTCGCGCCGGATGAAATCAAAGCCCTGCGGCTGTGTCCTGCCGACGTGCAGGCGGCGCAGAGCCTTCTGAACTTTTTCGATAGGGATCGTGTTCAGCGGTCAGTGAACCGTGGTGAGGGGTAACCGCATGACAAGGGCTGCCGCAGATTGGCAGCCCTTGTCTGTTTCATGGATGATGACCGTAAACAGGATGGCGTTTCTATTCAGCTGTGCGGTTCGGTCAATGAGAATCAGCCTGATGGATCGTACGCTGAGGCTGTTATCCCTTCAGGTCCGCATACAGCTTCAGGTACAGCTCTGCCGAATGTCCCCAGGAAACGTCCTTTTCCATATCGCGGATGACGACGGCGTTCCAGCGGTCGCGGTCGTGCGCGTACACTTCCTCGGCCCGCTTGACGGCATCCAGCAGCAGGTCCGCCTGATAGTGATCAAAGGTGAAGCCGTTGCCCTCGCCGGTATTTTGGTTGTAAGGCTCAACGGTGTCCTTCAATCCGCCGGTTTCGCGCACGATGGGCACGGTGCCGTAGCGCATGGCAATCAGCTGCGTCAGCCCGCAGGGCTCAAACAGGCTGGGCACCAGCAGGGCGTCGGACCCGGCATAAATCTGATGGGCGAGGCTCTCGTCGTATTTGATATAGGCGCAGACCTGTCCCCGATAGGTGTTCTCAAAATAGCGGAAGGCGTTTTCATAGCGCGGATCGCCCGTGCCCAGAATGACCACCTGGACGTTTTCATCCAGGATCCGGGTAAAGGCGGCGTTGATCAGATCCAGGCCCTTCTGATCCGTCAGGCGGGAGATCAGGCCGAGGACGAATTTGTTTTCGTC
>CAMOIA010000131.1 GCA_946615785.1 uncultured Clostridia bacterium | reverse complement strand
TAGCATTATTGCATTAAGCAAGTCAAGAACTAAGTCGAAATTCGTATGCAAACTGTGAAATAATTCGAATAGAAAACTCTTTTCCGCCAGATCGGGACAAGATCACCTTTGGATGATATTCTTCAACGGTTACGTTCCCTGCATTAGTTGACAGACCGGTTCAGCCAAAGAAATAATGGCTTCAGCGGAGATCCTGACGAAAGCAGGCAATCCTGCATTACGAGGTGTGTTTGGAGACTGTTCTGTAACGGGAACATGGCTGGTCAAAAGAAAGCGGTGGCATGACCGCTTGTTTGCTGATGCCATGGCGCGGCGCAGGCAGAGTCCGGGTACTTTTTTTGTTTGCTTTTTTCGGTGCTCCCCTGCCGCATTCTCCGGTTCTTGTTCATGTCACCTCATAATGAACAAGAGGGATCACCATGACGCAGGATATGCTTTCACTTGGTTTTGACCGTATTATTGAACAATTGCAGAATATGGCTGTCTCACAGTCTGTACGCCGGATCATTCGGAAGGAAGGCGCCTTTGAACACTTCACCATGGGGGACAGGGGTAACGGCGATCGCACGAAGCCTGCTAAAAGATATCATATGCAGCCCCCATCGGCAGCATCAATTCCCGGCAACTTCACGATATGCTTCCTTTTTTTGCAGGAAACCGGCCAGCACGGCACCGGAAATGTTATGCCATACAGAAAAGACAGCTCCCGGAACGGTCGCCATCGTCAGATCAGGAAAAGCGGATCCGGCAAGCGTTGTGGCAAGTCCGGAATTCTGCATGCCCACTTCGATGGCGAGTGCCTTTTTTCGCGGCAGGTCCATTTTAAAGAGAATGCCGATCAGATAGCCGCACAGATACCCCAGCAGGTTATGCAGCGCCACGATGGCAAAGATCGTCAGTCCCGTGGACAGGATCTTTTCGCTGTTATGAGACACGACAGATGCGACGATCAGGCCGATCGCAGTCACTGACACGGCGGGCAAAGCATCTTTCACTCTCCGCGTGATCCTTCCAAACAGTTTATTGATCAGGAGACCGAGCGCGATCGGAACGATCACGACCTGAATGATCGATACGAACATTGCCGTCGTATTCACACTTACGGTCGTTCTCAGAAATAAATAGGTCAGCAGCGGGGTCAGAAAGGGAGCAAGCAATGTATTGATGCTTGTCATTCCGACAGAAAGGGCTGTATCGCCTTTTGACAGATAGGTTATGACATTGCTGGCTGTTCCTCCCGGGCACGTACCGACAAGGATAACGCCGACCAGCAGTTCATTGTCAAGGCCGAAGAGTTTTCCAAGCAAAAAGGCCAGCAGAGGCATCACGGTAAACTGTGACAGACAGCCGATCACGATATCCCGCGGCCTTTTGAACACAATCGAAAAATCCGACAGATTCATCGTCGTTCCCATTCCGAACATGACGATCATCAAAAGATAATTGACCCATCCTGTTTGGATCCACATGCACGTCTTTGGCAGCAGAAGCGCCAGAACAGCAATGAACAAAACGATCCACGCCATGTATTTTCCAAGGATCTCACTGATTCTTTTCATTTTACATCCATCTCTTTTCTGTCATCTGCAAATTCCGACAGGGAAAACCGCCCTTTGCCGCAGCTTGATTCCAGGCCGATTCAGCTGCTTCGGCTGAGGCTTTCAGGCTGTTTTCATTCATGAAATGGAGAAACCTGCCGAACTTCTCCCAGGTCTTTTCCGCCGATGGTATCGTCCGGATCCGCATTCCTTCAATCGAGAAGCGCCCGAATGCATTCGTCGATTTCCACCGCTCTTCTCAGAAGCCGTTTCCGCCGGATGTCGCCTTCGCCCGGCCACTCCATCAGCTTCTTGATCCTGCCCAGCGCGATGGTGCTGCCGAACCGGTTTTTCCACCCCTCATAGAGTGCGGTATACCAGGCCTCGAGTTCTTCTTTTGACGCTTCTTTTCCGCCGCGGATCTGACGAGCCAGCGCGGGATTTGCAAGCATCCCGCGGCCGATCATGATTCCGGCGGGATCAGGGCCGCGGGATAACAGCGCTTTCACATCCCCGGCCGTTCTTAAGTCCCCGTTATAGACGGGCTCAGGAATCCCCATCCGAACCGCTTCGTCAAATGCTTCCGGATGAATGCCGCCCGAATACTGCTCCCGCGTCGTCCGCACATGAATCGTGACGTGATGGAACGGATAGTCCGCGAGAATATTCAACAGCCCCGGCCATTCCTCCGCACGCTCAAACCCGATCCGCGTTTTCACGGATAACCTGACCGGCAGCGGCCGGGCGAAAACGGCGTCCAGAAAAGACCGCAGGTATTCCGGATCCTTCAGCATTCCGCTGCCCCGGCCCCTTTTGGTCACCGTCGGGGAAGGACATCCCAGATTCAGATCCCCGCAGCCATATCCCAGGCCCGCAAGATCGTTCATCCATGTCAGCAGCTGGTCCGGATCCCTTGTCAGCGCCTGGGGCAGCACGGTCAGCGCTCTGTTCTCCTGCGGATCCACATCCCGTTTTTCCCGCGTCAGCAGGGCTGCGACGGTTCCAGACTGCGTCAGTTTATGAAAAGGCAGGCAGTATACATCGACACCGCCGAACAAATCGCGGTGAACCCGCCTGAGAACGCCGTCCGTAAGGCCTTCCATCGGCGCGAAGTAGATCTTCATTCCCGCATTCTCCACATCATTCTCCGGCTTTCTCCCATTGGCTCCCGGCCTGCAGGGCGGAGCCTGCAATCCGGAAAAACAGGGAGATTATCATCAACATCATGCAGTGCAGCGCCCGCTGGGGGGGAAGCGATCGGTCATTCGCTCTGCAGGCGTCCCTTTATCCAGCGGACGGAATCGATGGCGTCCGTAAGCACATGGCGAGGGTCACACGCATAGAGCTCTGCGATCACGTTTCCGCTGTAGCCGCGCTGTTTCAGCCGATTCAGGATCTCCGCGATCCGGATATACCCGCTTCCGACCGCGCAGGCATAGACGCTTTTTCCGTCCGCGCACACAAAAGGCGTATCCCCTTCGTGGCGCCGTGAAAGCGTTCGGTCCTTCAGGTGCACCGTGCGGATCTGATCCGCGAACAGCTCAAACGCTTCCAGTTCGTCCTCATGGAACGCAGCGAAATTCCCTGTGTCAAACGCGCATTCCAGTCCTTCAGCGCTTTCCATGAAGTATTTGAGCCCCGCGATGCAGTTGTAGGGGGCGAGCAAACCGTCAAAGTCCTCCATCAGCACCGGCATCTTTTTCTTCTGCCCGTATGCCACGGCTTTCCGGACGCCCGCCACCATCCGTTCCAGATCCCTGTGCGTATTTCCGGATGCGAACATGCCCGGGATGATCAGGAAGCTTCCGGCCCCGGTGTCCGCAGCCAGGTCGATCATCTCTCTATACTTGTCCGTTTCCGGATCCGACGCGAAATCGCAGAAGCCGTGCACGCCTTCAAGGCCGAGGCCGAGCTTTTCCATGATCCGGGACAGCTCAGCCCGGTCCCGCTTCAGGGAATCAAACGAGCAGTACAGCATTTCAAGCCCCGCATCCCGAAGCTTGGCCAGCACGTCCTCCATCCGCCGTCCTGAAATCCGTACGCCTTCATACAGGTTTTCATAAAACAAAGCGATTTTCACCGGATGATCTCCCTTTTCGCGATTTAAGATTTTTCATCAGTCAATCATTTCTTATTTTGCATTTTTTAAAGCAGCCGTCCCCGCAGGCTTCGGTCCTGTCTGACGCGGAGGGATTGCGCCATGGTCTGCTTTCAAAAGCCGTCGCTTTTGAAGCATCAGCGCCCCGGCCCTTATACCCTGATCAGGTTGGTTTTTTTGAGCATTTTGCCGCCGAAGTAGGCGACAAACAGCACGAACAGCGCCGTCAGGATGTTGCTCCAGATGTTCGTCATTCCCGCAAGCACCGGGCTTAAAAGGCCGATGACCACCCATTGCACCACATAGATCTGGGTGACGTTCCGGCTCATCGTCATCAGGACGGGGTGCAGCTGATTGCGGCAGAGCTTCACGGCCAGGTGGGCCAGGACAAATTCCAGCGCGATGATGCCGTAGCCCGCCAGCGCGTAAAGCGGATGCAGGTCGTAATAATACCCTTCTTCAATTTCAAGCACGTTGAACACCGTCGCGTCCATCATCCTGCCGGAACGGATCAGCCATTCCGAGAAGAAGAACGCTTCCACGCCCGTGATAAAGGCAAAGATCAGCGCCTTTTTCATGGTCGCCTTCTGGAAGCAGAAGCCGAGCCAGTATCCGAGAATGGGGAAGAAGAACCAGGAAATGAAGGGGAAATAGGAATATTCGTTCACGCGGATCAGCAGGCCCAGCAGCGTATCCAGCCATTCGCTGCCGGTTGTGAAGGATTCAAGTCCCGTTTGAATGTTCAGGTAGAAGCAGACGCCAAGCGTCAGCAGGCTGACGGCGACGGCCGCGATCCTTCTGGATTCCAGCTTTTTCAGCAGCGCGAAATACAGGCTCATCAGCGCTGAAAAAAAGTAAATATCCGTCGCCAGAATGGACGGCAGCACCTCCCCGATCGGCCCGTATTCGTCCGGCACTAAAAGGGCGGGCAGGTATTCTTCGAACAGATTGATCACAAGGCCGAGCACGAAGAGGGAAAGGAAGCGCTTCAGATAGGTCTTGGGCGTGGCGTGCTTTGAATACGAGGCTCCCCAGCCCATCGCAAACATAAACACCCCGGCGCTGAGGATCCCGCCGAAGAGCTCAATCGAATAGCCTGCCAGATGCTGTTTCGTGGAAGCCAGCTTGATGCCTGTGCTCATTTCAAACACATGCACCAGCACCATGCCGATGATCGCAATGGCCTTCATCAGCTCGATTTCAAGCACGCGCCCCTGGCCGGACGGTTTTTTCCCTTCCATACGGTTCAAATCCTCTTTCATTTCTGTTTGCCGGACGGCGCATCAGGCGCCGGATGCCCTTCAGGGTTTTGCTTCGGGAACGCGGAACCTGTGATCGGGAATCACCCCTGCCGTCCCCGAAAACCGGTCTTACTTTCTGCTTCCCGGCTTTTCCCTTCGCCCCCGCGAAAGGAAACGATTCATTATACCCCATCCGGGTGTATTTTGCATGTTCAAAATGCGGGTGCGGGAGCGGGAAGTGGAAGGGATATGGAAAGAAAGATTTGGTTTTGATGCAGAAAGTGGCGTGTCAGTCTGACGCTTATGCTTTCACTTTCAGGAAACCGTCGTAAAACGCACCGGGAAAACCAAAGGATTTTTCATTTTTGCCAAACAGCACGTGAATATA
>CAMOIA010000130.1 GCA_946615785.1 uncultured Clostridia bacterium | reverse complement strand
TCAGGCGGCAGGTCAGGGTCGCCTTGTCGGTGGGACGGCCTTCACGCTTGATGAAACCGCCGGGGATCTTGCCGACAGCATACTGCTTTTCTTCAAAATCGACTGTCAGCGGGAAAAAATCAACGCCTTCGCGGGGGCTGTCAGACGCGGTCGCGTTGACCAGCACCACCGTATCGCCATAGCGCACCAGCGCGGAACCGCCTGCCTGCTGGGCATAGCGGCCGAATTCCAGGGTCAGCGTCCTGCCCGCAAATTCCATTGAATACGTTTTTGCTTCCATTTTTTCTTTCTTCTCCTCACACCATCTCGGGCATCAGGCAACCCACCTGAGCCAATGAAAAGGCTATCGACTGTCTGAAATCAGCCGATAGCCTTTGAACATCACTTACGAAGTCCAAGCCTTCCTACCAGCGTACGGTACCGTTCGATATCGGTCTTCTTGAGATACTCAAGCAATCCGCGGCGGCGGCCGACCATCAGGAGCAGACCGCGGCGGGAATGGTGATCGTTCTTGTTGGATTTCAGGTGCTCGTTCAGGTGGTTGATGCGTTCGGTCAGGAGCGCCACCTGCACTTCAGGCGAACCGGTGTCGCCTTCGTGACGCGCATAATCCTGCATGATCTGTGATTTCTTCTCTTTTTCCATGTTTCTTCCTCCCATTGGGGAATGGATCCCCGGTAATCTGAATCGCCGCGAACCCGGTGCGCCGCTGAGTAGACGAACGACTGAGACCGCGGTTCTTGCAACTTGAACATTGTACCATAGAAAAAAGCACTTGTAAATGACCTTGCCGGGTTCTTTTTTGAAATTCCGTCAGGAATTTGCCAGGTAAAAACTTGCATTTTCCCCGGGTTGCTTTCATTCCTTCAATTCACACAGCCATTTGCGCAGATCAGGGCCCTGATTCCTGACAGAAAGCCCTCCACGAAACAGCCCCGGAACCGCGTTCGGGCGTTTGGGCCCGTCACGCCGCCCTGGCAAACCTCCCTGCGTCCGGAACCGGGCATGGACATTTCTCCAACCCCGTGTTATACTTCTCGCGGGAGGGATGCTTCATGTCCGAAAACCAGTCCGCCATCCGTGAAGCCATGCAGGCATGGCTCAAAACGGCCAAGATGCCCTGCCTGCCGGAATGGGACGCCTTGCCGGAATTTGCCCTGTATATGGATCAGGTCATCCTGCTTTTGAACCAGTACCTCTATCAGGATGAAGACGAGCGCGCGCTGACGCCCGCCATGATCAACAATTACATCAAATCCCGCATCATCCCGTCCACGATCCGGAAAAAGTATTACCGCTATCACCTGGCAGGCCTGATGATCATCTGCATTCTGAAGGAAAGCATCAGCATCGGCGATATCCCGCGCCTTCTCCCCCATCTGGATACCGAAGAGGGCATCCGCGAGGCCTACGAAACGTTTCGATCCATCTACGGCAGCACCTCAAAGGATTTCATGACGTTTGTGGACAGCGCCTCCAAGGAATGCCTCGCACCGGAGAACGACCACCCGGAGTGCTTTGTTCTCAGGCTCGCGGTGGCTGCAAACCTCTCCCAGACCATGGCCAACAGGATGATCTCATTGACCTCTCAGCCGTGTCAGGCTGAAAACAAAAAGCCAAAAGACTGACCTCTTGTGAGAAAGGAAGAACATTTTGTCCCTGAAAGCACCTACTTTTTCAACCCTGGATATTTCAAAGGAGGTCATGGACGCGCTCGCCAAAATGGGCTATGACGCCATGACCCCCGTGCAGGAAAAAACGATCCCCGTCATGATGGAAGGGCACGACGTGATCGCCATCGCCCCCACCGGCACCGGTAAAACGCTCGCCTTCGGCATCCCGATGCTCGAATACGTTTCCCTGAAAGATCGGCGCGTGCAGGAAGTCGTGCTCGCGCCCACGCGCGAACTGGCCATGCAGATCGGCGATGAAATTACCCGCCTGTGCGCCTTCATCCCGGAAGTCCGCATCGCCGTTCTGTACGGCGGACAGCCCATCGCCCGCCAGCTTGACAAGCTGCGCAAATGCCCGCAGATCATCATCGCAACGCCCGGCCGATTGCTTGATCTTTACAAGCGAGGCAACGTGCGGCTGGATGCCGTGCATACGCTGGTCCTTGACGAGGCGGACGAAATGCTGGACATGGGCTTTATCAAGGACGTCACCCACATCATCGACGCCATACCGCCCACCCGGCAGTTTGTCATGTTCAGCGCGACCACCAATCAGGACGTGATGACCATCTCCTGGAAGTATCAGCACGATCCTGTGGATATCACCATCGAAGCCACCCGGGAAAACCGCCCGAAGATCACGCAGTATCTCATCCCAGCGGAACGGGAAACCAAACTCGACAGGCTTTTGTACCTGCTCGACAGCGACGAATATCACCGGGTGATGATTTTCACCAACACAAAGGATATGGCAAGGCGCCTCAACGACCGGCTGAACAAAGCCGGATACGATTCCGACGCCCTCCACGGGGACATTCCCCAATCCAAGCGCAGCCAGGTCATGAGCAATTTCAAGAAGGGGCGCTTCCCCATTCTGGTCTGCACGGACGTCGCCGCGCGGGGCATCGACGTATTCGACGTGGAAGCGGTCATCAATTACGATCTTCCCAACGAGAACGAGTATTACCTGCACCGCATCGGGCGCACAGGGCGGGCCAAACGCCACGGCGTTGCCTTCAGCCTCATGTCGTTTGCCGATTCCGTGCGGATGGATGAAATCCTCAAATACATGAAAACAGAGCCCATCCGCCTGCACTTTAACGAAAACGAAATCCTCTGCAACGAAAACGAAGAACCGTTCTTTGAAAACGTGTAAAAGCGCTGCATTCCCGCTTTTTACATTGAAGCGCCTGCCCGGCAGCAACCGGACAGGCGCTTTCGTTGATCCTGAAGTCTGTCTTACTCTGCATTCTTTTTCAGCCGGATGTCGCCGGAGGTGGCGTGCAGATGCACGTCCCTGCTCCCGTCGCCGCAGACATACGATCCGGCCTGTTTTGAAAGCGGCAAATCATATTCAAACCCGCCGCTCGTCGTTTCCACCCTCGCCGTAAAGCCCGGCTGTTCCGGAAGGAACACGGTCACCGTACCGGACGTCGAACCGGCATCCATTTTCCCAAAGGATCCCACGCGCGCCGTGATGCTGCCGCTCGTGGTGCTGATTTTTAAAGTGCCCACCCGTATGATATCCGCGCTGACCGTGCCGGACGTGGACGACGCCTCAAAGCTTTCCGCATCCGCAGCGGCTGCCTGAATGGTTCCGGAAGTGCTGCTGACGCTGATCCTCCCCACGGTCTGCGCGTCGATCCCGATGCTTCCTGACGTCGTTCCGACCGTAAGGGCTTGCGCGGTTTCCGCAAGTTTCAGGCTGATGTCGCCGGACGTGGCGCTGATGGTCACCGCGTCCGCTTTCGCCGCGGCGCTGATTCTGCCGCTGGTCACGCTTAAGCCAAGGCTTTGCGTATGTAGATCCGGGATGTCCAGGTCGCCGGACGTGGCGCTGATGGTCACCGTTTCAAATCCGATTCCCTGCGGCAGGTTCATCGTCAGTTCCTTCTCCAAAGGCTGGTTCCACAATCCCCAGTTGACGCCCGGTTTTTCATACTGCACCCGCAGCGTTTCCCCGTCCAGCCACCAGCGCAGCTGCCGGTCTTCGGGAATCGGCTTTGCCGACCATTCGCTGCTTTCGAGCCCCGTTCCTTCATGGTACGCAATATGAACCTTTCCGCTGACCCAGTGAACGTCCAGATTGCGCACGTTTTCACCGATCGACGCCCCGCCTGCTGCGTACTTTTCCGCATGGGCATACGAAAACGATCCTGAAAAGACCTCCCGCCCTGCATAAAGCACCGCAGCAAGCAGCACAAGTGCACAGATGATCATTCCCACTTTTAAACCTTTCTTCATTTCTCCGTCCCTCTCTTCCGCATGATTTCCATTCCGATCATCCCAAGCCCGGCAAGGGCGCCGAGCGCGAGAATCCAGTGTCCAAATCCGTTTCCGGGCAGAATCGCGTTCATCATGTTGATGAACAGCACTGCTTCAAGGCCAAGGACAACGATCCACCGGTTGGCAGATCCAAGCCATGTTTGCACCGGCTTCGCTCTGACCACGAAGGGGAGAAAAAGCACTGCCAGCCCAAAGAGCGAAGCGCTGGACGCGATGAAGAACCACGACCCATGCGTATGCAGGCACACCACACCGAGAAGCACCACCAGGCTGACGCAGAACGCCGCAAAGGTCAAAAGCAGTTTGTTTTCCGCGGCCATCAAAGGGACGACCGTCACAGATGCCGCCACCAGAAGGGAGGCCAGCACGATAAAGAACCATCCGAGCCCCTGTCCCGACGCAATGTTCACGATCAGGCAAACCAGGATCGGGATCATAAACAGCCCCGACAGCACCGCGCCGACCAATGCGCTGCGGCGTTTGAAGCGCTTCTGTCCATATAGGATCACCTCGTTCTTTTCCGTCTGCAGCGCTTTTTCCACGGTGGTTTCCCGCATATGCGAAAGCATCGTGCTGCAGGCAGGGCATTCCTTCAGGTGCGTCTCGACCAGTTCGCGGGTTTTCCCGCTGCAGGCATCGTCCGCATACAGGGGGAGCAAATCCCGGATCACATCACAATCCATCATATCCTTCCATCCTTTCCTGAATTTTGAGCCTGGCCCTGTGATAGGTGACTCTTGCCCAGTTTTCGGTCTTAGTAAAAATCATGCCGATTTCCCGAAAACTCAATTCGCCGAATACCCTCAGTTCAAACACTTCCCGGTACGGTTCCTCAAGGGTATGCAGGGCCATATGTACCCGGAATGAAGAATCCTTCTTTTCGACGATACGCTCAACGCTCTCGGAACTGTCCGTTTGTTCCTCGGAAAGCTCCGTGTGCCTTGAGCGTCTTCTGTACTCATCAACGAACAGGTTTTTCGCGATCGCACAAAGCCAGGTCACCTCTTCCGAGCCTCCCCGATAGGTGCTCATCTTTGCCATCGCCCGATAAAAGGTTTCCTGCGTAATTTCCTCAGCCAGGCTTCTGTCCCCCGCGAGGGTCATCACATAGGAAAACACCCGCATATAACATGCTTCGTACAGTTTTTCTCCCTGTTCCCGGGTCAAACTCTCACCTCCTTTCGTACAACCACCGGTTAGACGGACAAAGGACTGATTCGTTACAAATTTTCCAAAAGAAATTTTACCGGATTTCAAGACCATTATTATTATTAAAGAAAAAGAGCATCCATATTTCAGGATGCTCT
>CAMOIA010000129.1 GCA_946615785.1 uncultured Clostridia bacterium | reverse complement strand
ACTGCGCCTGGGGGAATACGGCATTACTGACATCGGGGAAAACAGGGTTCAGGTGATCCGGGAAAAACTGCCCGTCATCGGCGGAAAATTTTCCATCCATCTGATCGGACGGTTGCAAACGAACAAAGTTAAATATATAATGAAGGATGTTTGCATGATCCACTCTGTGGACAGGATGGATCTGCTCCGGGAAATCGACCGCCAGGCCGCAAAGCAGGGCGTTCGGATGGACATTCTGTGTGAGGTCAACATTACAGGGGAAACACAGAAGGGCGGCCTTTCCGAGGACGCGCTGCCCGCGTTCCTGCGCGAGGCGTCCGCCATGCCCGGCGTGCGGCTGAAGGGGCTGATGACCATGATGCCCAAGGATGCCCCGCGGGACTATATTTCAGAGCGGTTTGACCACATGCGCAATCTGCTTGACGAAAGCAGTCAGCACGCATACGGACAGGATATGACGGAGCTCAGCATGGGAATGAGCCAGGATTACGACCTTGCCGCCCGTGCGGGCGCGACCATGGTACGGGTCGGAAGCGCCCTTTGGGCGGAATAAAAGCAAAGCAACCGATGGAGGATGAGTAAAATGGCCCAGCGCAGTTTCTTTGGAGATGCCAAGGACAGGATCGTCGGCGCAGTCGGCCGCTATTTCGGCCTGAATATGAACACGCAGAAAAAAGCGAGGGGCTCCTTTTCTGCACGGAATGCAGGGTTCATGCCGCAGGAGGCTGAACCGGAGGAGAATTGGAACGAAGCCGCCGACGCAAATCAGGACTGGCAGAACCAGAATCTGAATGCCTGGCAGCCGCCGCAGGCAGGTTACCAGGCCCCGCAGGCAAATCCCTACCAGGCGCAGGCCGCGCAGCCGTCGCCGCAGGGCCCCTGGCAGGGCCAGGCACAGAGCGGCAATCCGCAGCCGCAGTCAAACCCTTACCAAAACGTGAATCCCTACCAGGCCGCACAGCCCGTGCAGCACAGGGAGCAGGCGGGCGGACGGGAAAACGTGGTCTATTTCCCCGGCGCGGAAACGCCGAAGGAAGAAGCCTTTTCCGCGCGCGTGATCAGCGCCCGCAGCGTGAGTGAATGCTACAGCGCCATCACCCAGCTCCGTCAGGGGGACATCGTCATCCTGGTCATGGATCACATCACCGATCCCGCGGAAATGCGGCATTACGTCGATATGCTTTCCGGCGCGTGTTACAGCCTGCGGGCCACCATCACAAAGCTCAGCCGTCATGGTGCGTATCTGATCAGCCCGAACAAGGTGCGTGTTTTTGTGGACGCGACCACAAGCCAGCTTAATTCCGCCGCGCGCCAGCCGCAGCGTCCCCTTCAGAACCCCTACGGTCAGTCGCGTGCCAACGCCTCCATGACCTACGGCGATCCGTATCAGAACAATATGAATCCGCAGCAGCGGTACGCAAACGGGGTAAACTATGTGGGCCGCCAGGCTGCACCGGACGCGCAGGCTATCGCGACCGAACTGCAGCCCTACGCAAACGGCTATATGCCTGACGCTCCCCTGCAGGAAGCCAGCGCCCTGTAACCATCCAAAACGCGTGTGAAAGGAGTACACCCATGGCTATTACCGTGCAGATGATCGAGGACAAGAATTTTTCCTACAAGATCAAAGGCTACGATCCCGTGGAAGTGGATGAATTTCTGGATCAGATCTGCGACGAAATGATCGCGATGCAGGACGAGATCAACGCCCTGCAGCAGAAGCTGCGCTCCCAGTCCACGCCCGTTCCCGGCGCGTTCGGGTCCGTCCCGACGCCCTCGTTCAAGCCCCAGGCTCCACAGAAAAGCGCTGTGCCTGAGCAGTCGGAAAAGCCCGCGCCCGTCCCGGCCCCCGCGCCGGCTCCCGCCGTGCAGCACGACAACAGCGAGGCCGCCAAGAAGCTTCTGGCAAGCGCCCAGCAGGTATACGACCAGATGGTGAGCGACGCCCGCCGCGAAGCGGAGGAAATCGTCAGCAGCGCCAGGGATCGCGCCGAAAGCGCAGTCGGTGATCTTGAACAGGAAAAGGTGCGCATACAGACCGAAATCGACACCCTTAAGGCGTCTGCGCGGGATTACCGCAGCCGTTTCCTGCGCCTGATCGAAGATCAGACCCACGTAATCAACGCTGAGATGGAGCTTTTCAAAGAAGATGAATGACGGCATTACCCGGTTCATTCGGGGGGCGGCTTTTTCCGTCCCCTGTTTTTGTTGTCAGCCTGTCCCGCGCGTGGTCAGGACCCAAAGATGAGGTGATCCAATTTGCGGCATCTGTTCGCAGCCCTGAAAAAGCACCGTCTGGAGTGCGTGCTCGCCCCGCTCTTTAAAATGCTGGAGGCGTTTTTTGACCTGCAGGTTCCCATTTTCGTGGCCAGGCTGATCGACGAAGGCATTGGCGGCGCGAGCCGGGAAACCATCTGGCGGTACTGTCTCCTTCTGATCGGCATGGCGGCGCTTGGCCTGATCTGCTCCTTTACCGCGCAGTATTTCGCCGCGCGCGCAGCCAGCGCGAGTGCCGTCCGCCTCAGGCGCGATCTTTACCGCAAAGTGCTGGAAATGAATTATCAGCGCCTTGACGAAAGCGGCGTCTCCACCCTGATCACAAGGCTCACCTCGGACGTGAACCTCGTGCAGAACGGGGTCAACATGTTCCTGCGCCTTTTTCTGCGCTCCCCTTTCATCGTGTTCGGCTCGGTCATCATGGCCTTTACCGTCAGCGCGAAGGCCGCCCTGGTGTTTCTCGTCTGCGTGCCCGTCCTGGCCGTGATCATCGCGCTGATCATGAAACGCACCTCTCCCCTGTACCGCACCGTTCAGGAAAAGCTGGACGGGGTGACGAGGCTGACGCGGGAAAACCTGTCCGGCGTTCGCGTCGTGCGCGCCTTCAGGCGGGAGCAGGATGAAGAAAAGGCGTTCGCCTCGTCAAACGAAGCGCTCTATAATGCCAGCATGCATGCGGCCCGGATCAGCGCGCGCATGAACCCCCTTACCTACGTCGTGATCAACCTCGGCATCGCCGCCATCCTCATCATCGCCTCCCGGCTGATTGACGGCGGAAGCATGCTCAGCGGCGACGTGGTCGCGCTCATCAATTACATGGGGCAGATCCTGGTGGAGCTTGTCAAGCTGGCAAACCTCGTGGTGCTTCTGAGCCGCGCATACGCGGGCGTCCGGCGCATTTCCGACGTGCTCGACGCCGACACCCGAATCCCCATACAGGAAATCACGGAAGCGGAAGACGCTGAAACCGCCATTGCCTTCGACCGCGTTTCCCTTCGCTATCAGGGTGCCGGGGAAGACAGCCTGACGGACATTTCCTTTACCGTCAAAGCCGGAGAAACCGTCGGCGTGATCGGCGGAACCGGCAGCGGCAAAACAAGCCTGGTCAACCTGATCCCCAGGCTCTACGACGCGACCGAAGGCGCCGTGCGCGTTTTCGGGCGGGACGTCAAAAGCCTGGACAGCGCTCTGCTTCGCAGGACGATCGCCGTCGTGCCGCAAAAAAGCCAGCTGTTTCTGGGCACCGTCCGCTCCAATCTGACGATGGGCCGGGAAAACGCGCCGGACGATCTTTTATGGCAGGCGCTTGAAGACGCGCAGGCCGCGGATTTTGTCAGGGCAAAGGATGGCGGGCTCGACGCCGCCGTCGAACAGGGCGGCCGCAATTTCTCCGGCGGGCAGAAACAGCGGCTCACCATCGCCCGGGCGCTTGTGACCCGCGCGCCCCTCCTGATCCTGGACGACGCGTCCAGCGCGCTGGACATGGCGACGGACGCAAGGCTCAGAGCCGCCCTGAAAAGGATGACAGACGTCACCAAAGTGATCGTGAGCCAGCGGACGGCAAGCCTGACGGGCTGCGACCGCATTCTTGTATTGGATGACGGACGCCTCGCCGCCTGCGGAACCCACGAAGAGCTTCTTGAAATCTCGCCGATTTACCGCGAGATCCACGAAAGCCAGCACAGAAAGGGGGAGGAAATGTGAAAAAGCCAAGTCTCAACCCCCGTGTGCTGCGCAGGCTGCTTCAGTATGTAAAGCCTTACCGCCGGGAAGCCCTGTTTTCCCTTCTGTGCGCGCTGTTTGTGAGCGCCGCAGCCCTCGTTATCCCGGTTTTATCCGGTCAGGCCATCGACGCCATGGCAGGGCCCGGGCAGACGGACGCAGCCAGGGTGCATACGTATCTCCTGCTCATTCTGCTTTTCGCCGCCCTCTCCGCCATCTGCCAGCAGGCCATGGCGGTGAAGAACAACCGCATCACCTGCTCCGTCGCCCGCGACCTGAGGGACGAGATCACCGCGCATATCATGCGCCTGCCGCTTTCCTACCTGGACGGGCATCCGACCGGCGACCTCGTGAGCCGCATGGTCTCTGACGTCGATACGCTTTCAAACGGTCTGCTGCTGGGGTTCACGCAGCTGATGACCGGCGTCGTCACCATCCTTGGAACCCTCGGCATCATGCTGGCGCTGGACCTTCGCATCACCCTCGCAGTAGTGCTGCTCACCCCGTTCAGCCTGTTTACCGCCTCGTTCATCGCGCGGAAAACGCACCGCTATTTTACCGCCCAGGCCGAAGTCCTGGGCCGGGAAACCGCCCTGATCAACGAAATGGTGGAAGGGCAGAAGGTGGTCCGCGCCTTCGGATACGAAAAGCGCGCCCTCGCCGATTTTGACGCCGTCAACGAAGAGCTCGGCACGGTGACGCTGAAGGCCACGTTCTTTTCCTCCCTCACCAACCCGTCCACGCGCCTTGTCAACAATGTCATTTATGCCGCTGTGGCTTTTCTCGCCGCCATGCTCGCCCTGGAAAAGAGCATCACCGTCGGGGAAATGAGCGTGTTTCTGAGCTATGCCTCCCAATACGCAAAGCCATTCAACGAAATCAGCGGCGTGGTGACCGAGCTTGAAAACGCCAGTGCCTGCGCCGAAAGGGTGTTTGAGCTCCTGGACGCAGAAAGCGAAACGCCCGATCCAAATGCCGAATCCAGGAGCCTTTCGGGCCTTGTGGAACTGAAGGACGTCTCCTTCCGATATGAAGCGGACCGTCCATTGATCACCCATTTCAGCCTTCGGGTGGAGCAGGGACGGCGCGTCGCCATCGTCGGCCCCACCGGCTGCGGAAAAACCACGCTTATTAACCTGCTCATGCGCTTTTACGACGTGGATTCCGGCGCGATCGAGGCGGACGGAATCGATATCAGAACCCTGAGCCGGCACGCGCTCAGGGCCAATTACGGCATGGTCCTGCAGGAAACCTGGCTCAGAAGCGGCACCATCCGGGAAAACATCGCCTA
>CAMOIA010000128.1 GCA_946615785.1 uncultured Clostridia bacterium | reverse complement strand
TGCCGCCATTTATGACGCTTTTGTTCGCAGCTGACAAGCATTAACCTCGTTTTTTGCATAAGCCCATCCCTTTCAACTGGACATTTTCCTGTGTTCACGTCGCTTACCGCTGAACGCAGGCTGGTTTTTTGCGCATCCGAAAAAGCACTTCTTTCACCGCAGAAAAGCGGCCATTTTTGCCCATCATCAGCAATATCTTTGGGGAGGAACATAAAGCCATGAACTTTTCAGGCAAAACGGTGCTGGTGTATCTTGAGGAGGATAATACCCAGCGCGCTTATTTTCGCATCCGTCCGCTCCTGACACAGGAAGGGCCTGTCGACAGGAACGTTATCAGTCAATACCCCGACGACGGCTTTCTCCGCATTGTTCCGGATAAAAACGAACAGCACACTTTCAAGGAGCGTATGCGCACGCTGGGCAGCATCTGCATGCTGGATCTGCGCCAGATCAATCCGGAAACGCTTAAAATCCGTACAAATAAAAATTATGCACCCACCCGCGGGGAGCGAAACCAGTTTATCGTTTATTCCGACGCGATCAAAGCGCTGCCGGAAGATCTTTTTTATCAGGTCGTCCCCGAGGATCAGATTACAGCCGCGCTGACGCCGAGGGTTTACAGCCGGTCCGGTGCCCGCATTCAGGGGCCTTATGATGCAAAAACCGGCGAAAACGCCGATACCCTCTCGGTGCTGCCTCCTGACAGCGCACAGATTTTTAACGTTTCCCTCCCGGACGGAAAAGAAATGCTGTTTTATTGTGCTGCGCCTGAAGTACACGAAGAGCCGGCTTCTGAAGAAGAAGCCTCTGCCCCGGCTGTCGTTTCTGAGGAAACACCAGCCGCAGAGACGAACCCGGAGCCGTCTCCGTCGCAGGAAATTTCGGAAATGCAGCACCGCCTGAACGAGATTTTCCACGCAAAAGGACGTGCTGAGAAAGAGCAGGATCATGCCAATCCGCCAATGGAGCCGGAAACAGCGAAGCCTGCCCGAAAGAACGCCAAAGGAAGCAAGCCCGAAACAAACGACGCCCTTGCCGCTGAACCCGACAGCGCGATTCATAAGATTAAAGAGCTGAACGGACACCTCCAGGTTTCAGCACAGCTGCTTAAGGAAGAATCCCGAACCTCACGCCCTGAGCAGGCTGAGATGCATATCAGCGGCACGAAGCTCTACAAGCCTGCCATTGAAAGAAGGCTGGCTCAAAAGGCCCGAAACGCCCTGGCGGAAGCGGTGGATCAGGCGCGCGTATCCCGTTTTGAAAGCCGCGGAGAGGCCCCCGGCGCCGTGATTAATGCCACCACGCGGATGGCGCCCGTGCTCAACCCGCTCGATCAATTCCGGATCGCCCTCCGCAGGGTCTGGATGGTGCAGGAAACCCACCGCCAGGTTGCGGACCAAATTCTGGCAACATCCGGAATGCGGCAAATGCTTTCGCGCGCCGTGACCAGCGGAACGGACGATCTGACTATTCGCGCCATGAACAACCAGCTGCAGGAGCTGGAAGCCGAACGCCTCATGACGCTGATGCAGCTCGATGACGTCAAAGGTTCCAGGAAGAAACTGCTGGAAACCGCGCTTGCGGAAGCCGTTTCCGGCAAAAACAAACAGCTTGCCCAGCTTGACGCGCAAATCAAAGATCGGAAAGCCCAGTCAGAAGCGCTGAAAGACGCCGAAAAACAACTCTGCGCGGAAATCGCCAAACGAAAAGAGGAAATGGAACAGGCCGGCTATCAGGCCGTTCTTGCAAGAGAAGTCGGCGAAGAAGTTTCTCCTCAGATTTTGATCGAACGGATGGCCGATACGTTAAACAAAGCAGGGTTTCTCTGCACACAGGACGACGCTGCCGCCCTGCTCATCACCCTGTCCCTTGCAGACGGCATTGGCGCAATGGGGATTTGCGCGGATACCGTTCCCGACGCAAAAGCAGCCGTCAAGGCTGCGGCAGCAGCACTGGGGGCGCCCTTTGCGGAGATCAGCACGTCTGCGGCGCAGGCTGTTCCGGTGCGCCTTCTCCCCGGCGGCGATACCGCAGCATTCACTTTTGACGTTTTTATGACGCCCGTTCGCGAGCATGGACTTACGCATGTTGTCGGTATGGAAGCGGACGATACCGCGCTTGGCAAACTGAAGGACGAACTTCTGCTCGATTATACCAACCGCCCGTGGCCGGTATGGTGGGTGAAAACGAATCAAAGCGGAATGCCCGCTGAGATCGAAAACACGGTTCCCGTTTCCATGCCTGCGCTGAAAGCAGCCTTGCTAAAGCCGTTTGACGGAACGATGGATGAAGCTGCCGGCAAACTGATTGAAAAAACCCGGGCTGTGCTGAAGGATGCCGGGGCGCCGCTTCCGCTTGAAACCGTTATAAATATGTCCGTCTTCATTTCTTCCGCTAAGGATCTTATGAAGGGCGGAATCGCAATGGCCATGGACGATTGCTATCTTGCCTATATCGTACCCCATGTACGCTTCTCCGGTGTTGACCCTGCCGTTCTTCTGGAGCTTACGGTCAGCATGCCAAAGACCTACCTTGAACTGAGCAAAGCATGAACAGAATCACAAGCCTGAAAAACCCGACGGTACAATTGTGGCGTGAATGGGTGAACGACCGAAAGCAGCGTGAAAAGGACGGCGTTTTCCCGGCAGAAGGCGAGCACATGGTGCAGGAAGCGCTTTCCTGCAGCTGTGTAAAAACGCTGATTGTATCCGAAGACGATGCGGATCGGTACGCAAAATGCATTGAAGCAGCGAATCCAAACGATGTTTTCATTGTATCCGGTCACATTCTTTCTTCTCTCAATTCCACCAAATCCCCTCAGGGCATCATGGCGTTCTGCCATCGTCGGATTCATCGGCCCTTCCTCCCCCATCCCGGCCTTTTCGTCGCGCTCAATGCTGTTCAGGATCCAGGAAACGTCGGTACGATTCTGCGCACAATGGACGCAGCCGGCTTTGAAGCGCTGTATATCGACGATCAATGCGCCGATCCCTATTCGGCAAAAACCATCCGTGCGACAATGGGAAGTATTTTCCGAATTCCGATCATTCAGTCGCACGATCTGGTATCGGATCTTAAAGCCATGAAAGACAGGGGATGCCAGCTGATCGCAGGCGACCTGAGCGGCGAAGACCTGTTTTCCCGAACCCCCATTCCGGAACAGGCCTGCATCCTGATCGGCAATGAAGGAAGAGGCCTGAGCGAGGATTTAAAAGTGCTTGCAAACATGCGTGTGCGGATTCCCATGCCCGGCAGCGCGGAATCCCTCAACGCAGCTGTGTCCGCCGGAATCCTGATCTATGATCTTTTGCGCGAACGGATGAAGGGCTGACAACGTACTCATTGAATGTTAAAAGAAGGCATGGATATGATCGATATTCTTGATTTTGTGAATCAGCGTGTCCACATGATCGGCATCGGCGGCAGCAGCATGAGCGGACTTGCGGAAATGCTGCAAAAAGAAGGGTGTCTTGTCACCGGGAGCGACAATACGAAATCCCACGCCACCGATCGCCTGGAAGCGATGGGGATTCCCGTTTCAATCGGTCACAGGGCTGAAAACATTCCGGGCGCGGCGCTTGTCATCTACTACGCTGCCATATCCCCCGAAAATCCGGAGCGCCAGGAAGCCAGGCGCCTTGGCATTCCGGAGATGGAGCGGTCCTGCCTGCTTGGACAGCTCATGCGCGGTCACAGGCAGGTGATCTGCGTCGCCGGCGCCCACGGAAAAACGACGACGTCCTCCATGATCGGCGAGGTATTCCTGGACGCAGGTGTCGACCCGACCATCCATATCGGCGGAAGAGTGGATCATTTTGGAGGCGGGAGCCGCGTCGGCGGAAAAGACTTCTTTATCGCGGAGGCCTGCGAATATCATTCCAGCTTTCTGGACATGCATCCGACGATGGCCGTCATCATGAACATTGACGAAGATCATCTGGACTATTACAAGGATATCGACGATATCGAACATGCTTTCGGGCGTTTTCTTTCCCTGCTGCCTCCCGGCGGCACCGCGCTGGGCTGGGGTGAGGACATGCGGATCCGACGCCTTTTCAGTGCTCTTCCCTGCAGGACTTACACCTTTGGAACGGCCGAGAACGACGATTACCGCGCCGTCAACGCCCGTCTTTCAGAATACGGCTGCCCTGAATATGACGTGCAATGGAACGGCATTATCATTGCGCATATTCATCTGCGCGTAGTCGGCGAAATCAACCTGCTTGACAGTCTTGCAGCGTTTGCCGCCGCGCACCTGAGCGGCCTTGACGCTGAAACCATTGCCAATGCGCTGAATGGATTTGCCGGCGTTCACAGGCGCTTTGAATTGACCGGAACCGTGGACGGCGTGAAGCTGTATCATGACTACGGTCACAATCCGGTAGAAATGCGCACGGCGGTCGCTTCCGCCATGCTGCAGAAGGCAGGGCATGTGTTTGCCGTGATGCAGCCGCATACGTACAGCCGCGTAAAGACACTCTTTAACGATTACCTTGAATGTACAAAGGCCGCTGATACCACCCTTGTGACCGATATTTTCGCCGCAAGGGAAAAAGACCCGGGCGACATCCGGTCTGAAATGCTGGTGGAAGGAATGCAGAAACACGGCGTCAATGCCGTACTTACGCATACCTTTGACGACGCCGAGGCGTATCTGCGTGCGCACTGGCAGCCGGGTGACCTTGTGCTCACCATGGGCTGCGGCAACATCAACCTGTTAAACGAGCAGATTCAAAAGCACGGAGACAGCCCGAAACAATAACGACGCCTTTTCCCTTATGTTCTCTCCCCTTTGATCCGTATTCAGGCGCTGACAGCGGCTTCGTATCATTTGCATTTGGAAAACGCGAAAAAAAGCTTGCATTTTTCAAAAGGCTGTGGTATAGTAATCAAGCGCTTGGGATTATAGCTCAGTTGGCTAGAGCGCCACGTTGACATCGTGGAGGTCATAGGTTCGAGCCCTACTAATCCCACCACAGAAAAAGCACCCCTTGTGGGTGCTTTTTCTGTGGTCTGACCGGCCTGGCTCGAACCTATGACCGATACGATCGTGGAGGGGCCGGAGCCGAGCGCGTCCTGTGGACGAAGCAGCGAGGCGAAGGCCCAATGAGCAAAGCGTTCAAAGCCGCCTAAGCGGCTCAGAACGCTATTGCGAATTGAGGCATAGGTTCGAGGCATACGAATCCCAGCCACCAAAGGACGCTGATATTGATACGATATTCTTTGTGAAAAGAAATACACTGTGGGCTTCGTTTCCGGCAGGGCCCTGCGCGAAATGGAGCCCGCTTCCAAAATGTACGGC
>CAMOIA010000127.1 GCA_946615785.1 uncultured Clostridia bacterium | reverse complement strand
GGCTGGTATTCGCCGGAGAAGTTCAGATCGATATCCGGCACCTTGTCGCCCTTGAAGCCGAGGAACACTTCGAACGGAATGTCAAAGCCGTCCTTCAGAAGCGGCGTGCCGCAGTCCGGGCAGGTATCGTCCGGAAGGTCGACGCCGATGGTATAGCCCTTCGGAATGTCGAAAAACGCCTTCCGGCACTTGGGACAGCGGTAATGCGGCGGAAGCGCGTTCACCTCCGTTATGCCTGTCAAAAACGCCACCAGCGAGGAGCCTACGCTGCCGCGGCTGCCGACCACATAGCCGTCCTTCAGGGATTTTGCGACCAGCTTCGTCGCAATGGAATACAGCGTCGCATACCCATAGCCGATAATCGAACCGAGCTCCTTTTCGATTCTTTTCTGAATAATTTCCGGAAGGTCGTCGCCGTAAAGCTCATGGGCTTTCCCCCAGGTCATGTCCGTGACATCTTTTTCCGCGGTTTCCCAGAAAGGCGAAAACGTGGTCTTTCCCTCAGGGTGCTTCGGATACAGCGAAATGGCGTCGATCCTTGAAGCGATCAGCTTCGGGTTGTCAATGACCACCTTTCTGGCCGTTTCGGGCCCGAGGTAGGAAAACTCCTCCAGCATCTCCTTCGTGGTCTTCAGATACAGCGGCGGCTGCAGGTCCGCGTCCGAAAAGCCCTGTCCGGCCTGAATGATGGAGCGGAAAACGGCGTCCTGCGGGTCCATGAAATGCACGTCGCCCGTGGCCAGCACCGGCAGCCCGATCTTTTCCCCCAGGCGGACGATTTTGCGGTTGTTTTCCCGCAGCTCGTCCTCGTTTTCGCAAAGGCCGTCGCGGATCAGATACGCGTTGTTCCCAACGGGCTGAATTTCAAGGTAATCGTAAAACCTTGCGATTCTCGAAAGCCGGTCTTCGTCCGCGCCGTTCAGAACGGCTTCGTATAATTCGCCCTCGGAGCAGGCGCTGCCCACGATGATGCCCTGGCGGTATTTCTGCAGAATGGACCTGGGCACCATGGGCTTGCGCTTGAAATAGCGAAGGTGCGATTCGGTGACGATATGGTTCAGGTTTTCAAGCCCTTTCTGCGTGGCGGCCAGAAGGATGACGTGATTGGAATTGCCAAGCGCGTACATGAGGCTCACCTGGTTCAGATCCTTCAGGTTTGCGCAGCCCTTCTTTTTGCACGCCTCCAGCATCTGGATCAGGCACTGCGCGGTCGCCGCCGCGTCGTTCACCGCGCGGTGCGCGCCCTTGAGCGTCACGTGCAGGTGCTTGCAGACCGAATTGAGGCGGTGGCTCCTCAGTTCCGGATACAGCTTTCGCGAGAGCATCAGCGTATCCAGCTGCAGGATCGGATCGTTCCTGCCGATGCGCCGTAGCTCGGCGCGAAGAACGGAACAGTCGAAATTCGCGTTGTGCGCGGCAATCGGCGCCCCCGCCGCGAACTCCATGAGCTGCGGAATGGCCGTTTCTGCCTTCGGCGCGCCGATCAGCATCTGGTCCGTGATATGGGTGAGGCTTGTGATCTTTGGCGAAAGCGGCACGCCCGGGTCGACAAACAGGTTCAGACTGTCCACGACGTGCCCGTTCAGTATTTTTACCGCGCCGATTTCGATCACCCGATCCTTCTGGGTGTTGAGGCCCGTGGTTTCAAAATCCAGCACGATGATCGGACTGTCGATCGAGGCGTTTCCTTCGCCCTGCACGATGGCGTCGTCGTCCGTCAGATACCCTTCCATCCCGGGGATCAGCTTGATGCCGTATTTCTTTGCAGCGCTGAACGCCTCGGGGAAGGCCTGGACAACGCCGTGATCCGTGATTGCGATGGCTTCATGCCCCCATTTCGCCGCGCGCGCAATGAGCGCCTCGGCGGAGGTAACCGCGTCCATGGTGCTCATCTGCGTGTGCAGATGCATTTCGATGCGCTTTTCTTCCGCGTCGTCCATGCGCTCGGGCAGGTCAACAGCGGTCAGATCCTTCGCCATGAGCACAAGCTCGTGGCTGAAACGGTCGTCCTGCACCTCGCCGCGCGCAAGGATGCCGTTACCCGGCTTGATCCGTGCGACAACGCCGTCCACCTTCGCCCTTTCCTCCGCGGAAATCGGCGGCAGCTTTTCCTGCGCGTCCCGGGAAAGGCGGCGGTCGCGGTAATACAGAAAGAGCTTGCACTTGATCGAACCGGTGTAATCCGTCATATCAAAGGACAATAGCAGGCCCTCACCGCCGGAAATCTCCCGGGTTTCCACGCTGAGCACTTTGCCGCGAACGGTAAAGACGCCGCCGGGCTCGGTGATTTCACCAATTTCAACCGGATCGTCGGCGATGGCCCTGCCGCGGATTTTATTGTCCTTCGGCTTGGCTGTCTCCGCCTTCGGCGCCGCTTTCGGATGGCTCCGTTCTTCCTCGAATTGCTTCTGTTTTTCCTGGTTTTCCTGGTCCCTTGCGTCCAGAATCGCCTGCAGGCGGCGTTCGCTGTCCCCGGCCACCTGAATCCTGACATCGGTATCCACCCGGTAGATGTTTTTCACCGCTTCCGTCAGGCGCGCCTCGCAGTCCTGGGTTTTGAGAAAATTCATGGCAAAGGCGTCCGGCACCTCCAGAACGATCTTGCCGTTCCCGCTGCGCCACCGCAGGTCAAATTCCCAGGAGCGGATGGCGGGGAACGCGCGCAGAAGGTACTGGTTCAGGGGCAGACAGTATTTCTCCGGTGTCTCCAGAAAGGCCCGCGCAAGGGATGGGCTTGCGATGCGCAGGGAAACCCGAAGCGCCGGAAAGGTCTTCTCCAGCAAACGCTTGATGGCAAAAAAACCCTTCTCCCCGATCAGCACGTCGGAGAGAAAGGAAAAATAGGCGTGATTCTCGTCCCGCAGGTAGCGGACGTTTTCGATGGCGATGGCGTCCTTCGCCTCCGGCACTTCCCGCACGATGGCTTCGATCAGTTCATTGTATTTCATGAAGGGTGCCCCTGATATAATCGTTTACAGCCTGAATAAACGTTTCGGCGATATCGCCCGTGAGCTTTCTGACATATTTCCCGTGGATAAAGAGCGCGGCGCTGTCCTCGCCGCCGCAGAGGGCGATGTCGGCGTCCCTCGCCTCGCCGGGGCCGTTGACCACGCACCCCATCACGGCCACCTTGACCTCCGCCTGTTCGCCCGCAAACGCTTCTTCCACCCGTCTTGCGATCGCGGGCGTATCGATCCGCGTCCGCCCGCAGGTGGGGCAGGAAACCAGCTGAAAGCCCTTTCGCAAGCCGATGGCGCGAAGAATGGAAAACCCGGCTTTAACCTCCTCCACCGGGTCTCCGGTAAGGGAAACGCGAATGGTATCGCCGATGTTTTCAAGTAGCAGCGTGCCGATGCCGATGGCGCTCTTCAGCGTTCCCTGTCCGGGGAGCCCGGCCTCCGTAACCCCGACATGCAGCGGATATCCGCACGCCTTCGCACAGAGCCGATAGGCCTCCACCGTCGTTCTGACATCGGAAGATTTGAGGGAAAGCACAATGTCCGAAAAATGCGCGTCCTCAAGCAGCTTCACATGCCCGAGGGCCGATTCCACCAGGGCTTCAGGCGTCGCGGAACCGTACTTTTGCAAAAGCGGCTTTTCAAGGGATCCTGCGTTCACCCCGATGCGGATGGGCACATGGTGCATTTTGCACGCATCCGCGACCATGCGGACCCGGTCCGCCCCGCCGATGTTGCCCGGATTGATCCTGAGGCTGTGCACGCCGTTTTCCACGCTTTTCAGTGCCAGGCGGTAATCGAAATGGATGTCCGCGGAAAGCGGAACAGCGCTGTGATCGCAAAAATACCGTATGTTCGCGCAGGCATCCTCGTCAAACACCGACACCCGCACAAGCTCGCACCCGGCCGCCTCAAGCGCTTGAATCTGCCGGAGCGTTTCTTCCCGTTTGCGGGTATCGGTGTTGGTCATGCTCTGAACGGAGACCGGCGCGCCGCCGCCGATCAGAAGGCTGCCCGCCTGTACCTGTTGAATGGACGCCATGGTTTCTACCTCGATTTATTGGAATAAATGCAGGATATCCCTGTAGGTCAGCACGGCGAAAAGCCCCATCAGCAAAAAGAGCCCCGCCGTCTGGATGGTCGCTTCCACCTTCCGGTTGAGCGGTCTGCGCATAACCGCCTCCGCAAGGAGGAACAGGATGCGGCTTCCGTCGAGCCCCGGAATGGGCAAAAGGTTCATGAGCCCCAGGTTCACCGAGATCAGAATGAGCAGGCTGATGTACGCCTCAAAGCCGTAAGCCTTGGTTTCTTCCGTAATCGTCTGGATGATGCGCACGGGCCCGCCCGTATTTTCAAGTCCCTCCCCCTTGGTCACCAGGTTTCCAAGGCTCGTCCAGATCGCCGTGCCCGCGTCCCAGCAATAAGAAGCGGAAAGCGAGGCCGCCCTGCCAAGTGTGACAGGCGAGTATACATAGCTGACCTCCGGCTGAATCACGATGCCGACCATCATGCGCCCTTCCGCCGCGTCATAGGACGGCGTTACCTCGCATGTGACCTTTTCGCCGTTTCTCTCCACAAGGAAGCTGAGCGGCGCGTCGCCTTCCTGATAGGCGGCGATCAGCTCCGTCAGCCTGAGGTTTTCTCCTGTGCCAAGCCCGGAAGCGTCCTCGCCGTTGATTTCCAGCACCACGTCGCCCGCTTCAAGGCCGCCCTGGGCGGCGGCGCTGTTTTCCGCAACGGAAACCAGCGAGCACCTGCCATACTCCGCTCCGGTAATCTCGCCGCCTGCAAGGTAGAAACAAAACGCCACGACAAGCGCCAGGATGAAATTCATGCCCGGCCCCATGAACACGGTCAGAGCGCGTTTCCAGACGGGCGCACGGCCAAAGGCCCTCGGATCCTCCTGGCTTTTTTCATCGGGATCGTCCTCCCCGTAAAACGCGCAGAAGCCCCCGGCCGGGATCAGGCGGAGCGAAAACAGCGTGCCGTGCTTTTTGCCTTCGTGCTTATAAATCAGCGGGCCGAAACCGATGCTGAATTCGCGCACCGGAATGCCCGTGAGCCGCGCGGCCAGGAAATGCCCGCCCTCGTGCACAACAATCAGAATGCCGAGCAGCACAAGCGCCGCAAGGACATACAATACCGTCATAAAAGCTCCTTCCGGATCAGTGTTTCAGCGCAGTCGCGCGCCAGCCTGTCCGCTTCCAGAATGGATTCAAGCGACCCGGCCTTCCGGTTCGCGACTTTGCCCAGCACCCCGTCCACCACGCGGTAAATGGCGCCAAAGGAAATCCTGCCCGCAAGAAACGCATGCGCGGCTTCCTCATTTGCCGCATTCAGGATGCACGC
>CAMOIA010000126.1 GCA_946615785.1 uncultured Clostridia bacterium | reverse complement strand
AGCAGTCTGTTGTTTTCCTCCGGCGTCCGGACGGCGACGCGGACCCAGCCCGGACAAAGTCCCGGATAATCGGCGCATTCCCGCACCAGGATCCCCCGCTCCCGCAGAAGGGCGGCAAGATCCCCCCGCCCGTGCAGCAGCAGATAGTTGGCCTCCCCCGGCAGGACCCGCAGGCCAAGCTCCCTGAGCCCTCCCGCCAGCCTCTCCCGCTCGGAAGCGATGCGCTTCACCGATTCCCGGAGCCAACCCCGGCAGTCCAGGGCGGCGATCCCGGCTTCCTGCGCCATGACGGACACGTTCCAGCACTGGGTCCCCTCCGCCATGGAGCCGAGGAAGGCCGCGTCGGAGCACATGGCGTATCCCAGCCGCACCCCGGCCATGGCATAGCTCTTGGTGAAAGCCCGGAGCACCGTCACGTTCGGATGTTCCCGGATCAGGCTGGGAATGGCGTACCGCTCCGGATCCTCCGTCAGGTCGAGAAAGCAGAAATCGCAGAACAGCCGCACCCCGTTCTCCGCCAGCGCGTCAACCAGCCCCGGCTCTGTGCAGATGCCCGTGGGATTGTCCGGCGAGCAGAGAAAGACGGCGGAAAAACGGCTGAAATTCTCTGCGAGAACCGCCTCCGTCAGCCGAAATCCGTCCTCCTCCCGCAGAAAATACCGCTCGACGGGAACCCCGGCCGCATGAAGAGCCAGCTCATACTCGCAGAATGTCGGGGAGAGAACGAGGGCGGGGCGTTCGTCCCGGGCGGCCAGGGCGTAGGCGTAAAGATAAATCAGCTCCGCCGCGCCGTTTCCGCAGAGGATGCAGTCCGCCGGTACGCCTTCCGCGCGGGAGAGCCTTTCCCGGAGCGCGCCGCAGCGGGGATCGGGATAGACGTCGGCGTGTTCCGCGGCCCGGATCAGGGCTTCTCTCACAGGCCCGGGCATGCCCATGGGATTGATGTTGGCGGAGAAATCGAGGAAGCCCCGGTTTTGATAAATGTCGCCCCCGTGCGGGCTTTTTCCGGTCAGAAGCATAACAGCGCCGCTCCGATCCGCAAAAGCACCCCGAGCGCCAGCGTCAGCAGGGATGCCGCGTACATCAGCCTGCCCGCCCGGGTGATGTCCATGGGCTCGATCTGACGGAGCGGATCACCGATGAACTCCTTTTTGTGCACCACGCCGCCGTAGACCGCGTCACCGGCCAGTCTCAGCCCGAGAGCGCCCGCGCAGGCCGCCTCCGTCTGGGCCGAATTGGGGCTGGCGTGCTTGTACCGGTCCCGCCTGAAGATGCGCCATGCGTTCTTCCCGTCCAGTCCGCAGAGGGGAGCGGTGAGGATCATATAGAGGCCGGACAGCCTGGCGGGGATGTAGTTCACAACATCGTCCGTCTTAGCCGCAGCCCGTCCGAAATACAGGTACTTTTCGTTCTTGTACCCCAGCATGGAGTCCATGGTGTTGATGGATTTGTAGAAGAAGCCGCCCGCCGCGCCGAAGAGAAGGATCCAGCACAGCGGCGCGATCACCCCGTCTGAGGCGTTCTCCGCCACGGTCTCCACCGCCGCCCGGCAGATCCCGTCCTCGTCCAGCACGTCCGTATCCCGTCCGACGATCATGGAGACGGCGTACCGCGCCCCCTCCGTATCGCCTTTTTCCAGCGCTCTCTGAACCTTTTTCCCTTCCTTGAACAGCTGGCGCGCCGCGAGGATCTGCCAGCACATGACGGCGTTCAGGATCAGGTAGAGAACGGGATGGAGCCTCCAGGCCGCCTCGGACAGAAGGGCCGGAGGAACGGTGGAGAGGAGGGCCACAAGGACTACGGTGAGCGCGCCCCGGCCCACGTCCTTCGGGTTGGAATTGCCCCGGCGCAGCTTCCGGTCGAAGAAGGAGATCCACTTCCCGATGGCCACCACGGGATGAGGGATCGAATAGGGATCCCCGACGAAAAAGTCGATGACGAAGCCGAGGCACAGCGCCGCCGTCCGGCTCTTTGCAAGGCGCGCCGCCGCGAACCATACCGCCGCAAGCCCCAGCAGGGAAAGCACCCCGGCAAGCACGGGCATGCCCGAAAGCATGCTCATGGCGGCCCCTGTGTTGTGCGCGGTCGTCAGGGCCAGAACGCCCTTAAGGATCACGCCGTCGCGGCCCTCAAGGAGGCATTTTGCCAGGCGGTCCAGGGCAAATACGGCCGCGGCGGACGCGAAAAAAGAAAGACGCGGGACGCGCAATCGTTTCGTACCGTCCGCGGAAGGCAACCGTTCTGCCTCTCCCATCCGCCCCTGCACCTTCCTTCCCTGCATTTCTTCATAATTGTGTACCAGTATAGCAAAAAAATGCGCCGCTTGCAAGGCGGGACGCGGCGGTTCGGCATCTCTGGCCCCGGCTTTTATGCGATGCATATACGGCGTTTTCGCCGCGCTTTTTCTGCGTCCCGGCCTTTTCGCAGGCATCAGGCCGATTTCGCGCGAAAACCCGCTAAATTGGCAAATTGACACTTGTATTTTGTATGGAACTGTGATAAAATCCCTTTGTTTGATTCCAAGGAGGTTTTTTTATGACGATCTTTCTGAACATCTTGCTCATCATCTCCTCGATCGTGCTAATCGTGTCCGTGCTGATGCAGTCCAGCGATACAGATGGAATGGGCGCTCTGACCGGCGGCAGCGATACGTTCTTTGGAAAAAACAAGAACAGCACGCTCGAAGGCAAGCTGGCCCTGATCACCAAGATCAGCGCGTCGGTGTTCGTTGTGCTCGCGATCATTTCCCTGTTCGTCAAGTGAGCTTAGATGGCATCCTCAGGCTGACGGTTTAGCCGTTCAGCCTTTCTTTTCGTTTACGCAAATCCAACCAAGGACGGTAAGCATGATCATTCTGGAAATCCGTTCCCTCAGCAAGGCCTTTGCCGGGAACACGGTGCTCAAAAACGTCAATATGACCCTCCAGAACGGGCAGCGCATGGGACTTGTTGGGGTCAACGGCTGCGGAAAGACCACTCTTCTGCGCATTCTGGCCGGGAAGGAACAGGCCGACGGCGGCACCTGGAACCTGCAGAAAGGCCTCAGGATGGGCTATCTTGAGCAGTCCTATGTGCCCGAAAAGGGCGCGACCATCCTGCGCGAACTGGAGAGGGTGTACGACCCGGTCGTCCGCATGGAAGAGCGCCTTCGCGCCATGGAGGAAAGAATGGCCCTCGTCACGGGCGCCGAGCTCGACCGTCTGGGCGCGGAATACGCGCACCTTCAGGAGCGGTTTGAAAAAGCCGACGGCTATTCGTGGCATTCCCTGGTGCAGGGCGCACTCAAGGGCATGGGGTTTGAGGAAAGCAGGTGGGGCCAGAGCGCGGAAAAGCTTTCCGGCGGGGAGATGACAAGGCTCGGGCTTGCGCGGCTTCTGCTTGAAAAGCCGGACCTATTGCTTCTGGACGAGCCGACGAACCACCTGGACCTGGAAGCGCTTTCCTGGCTTGAAAAATACCTTTCCGCGTACCGCGGCGCCGTTATCGTGGTCAGTCACGACCGGTACTTTCTGGACCGCGTCTGCACGGACATGACCGAAATCCTGCTGGGGGTCAGCGAGCAGTACAGCGGCAATTACAGCCGGTATATGGAGCAGCGTTCCGAGCGCTTTGAAAGCCGCATGCGCGCCTGGGAGCAGCAGCGGGAGGAAATCGCAAGGCAGGAAGCCGTCATCGCGAGGCTGCGCTCCTTCAACCGCGAAAAATCCATCAAACGGGCGGAAAGCCGCGTCAAGGCGCTTGAAAAAATCGAGCGTCTGGAAAAGCCCGTGGACGAAAAGCAGGTGCGCTTTTCTTTCGACATCAACCGGCGCACCGGCGAGGACGTGATGGAGATCCGGGGGTTCAAAAAAAGCTTCGGGGACCGCAGGCTTTTTGAAAACGTGAATCTGAAAGTGTACGCCGGCGACCGGATCGCCCTGATCGGCCCGAACGGCATCGGCAAAACCACGCTGCTCAAATGCCTGATCGGCCGTGAAAAGCCGGACGGCGGGTATGTGCGCTGGGGCGCCAACATCGACCTCGGCTATTACGACCAGCTGCAGCAGGACCTGCATAACGACAAGACGATCCTGCGCGAGGTCTGGGACGATTTCGTGCGCCTGAGCCAGACGGAGGTGCGCAGCGCGCTGGGGCTGTTTCTGTTTACGGGCGAAGACGTTTTTATGCAGGTCGGATCGCTTTCCGGCGGCGAGCGGGGCCGCGTCGCCCTCACCAAGCTCATGCTGCGCAAGGACAACGTGCTCATCATGGACGAGCCCACGAACCACCTGGACGTGGACAGCCGCGAGGTGCTTGAAGACGCCCTGGAAGCCTACCCCGGCACCATTCTCGCCGTGAGCCACGACCGGTATTTCATCAACCGCTTCGCGACCAAAGTCGCGGTGCTGACCGCGGACGGCATCGAAATGCACAGCGGGAATTACGACGATTACATCGCGGAAATCGAGCGGGAACATGCGGGCGAGGAAGAAGCCTTCCGCACAGGCGGCATGACGCGCACGGAAGCGCAGAAGGAAAAGCGGAAGGCCCGGGCGGAAAAGGAACAGAAAAAAGCGCTTCAGGAAGCCGTAAGGCGCGCGGAGGAGCGCATTTCGTCCTTAGAGGAAGCCGTCGCCGCACAGGAAAAGGTCATGGCCTCCCCCGAAACCTATCAGGACCCGAACGCGGCGCAGGAAAGCGCCAGGCGCTATAAAGCCCTGAAGGAAGAGCTTGCCGCGGCATATACCGAATGGGAAACGCTGGCGGCGGAAGCGGAAGGCTGAAAGCGATGGCCATTTCCTGTAAAAACCGGTTTATTTTTGTTAGCACTCTTTTTTGATGAGTGCTAATTTTTTATTGCAAAACCCCGCGTCCGGTGCTATAATATCGGTCGGCGGGGTTTTCCGCCGCAAACTATCGTTATCATCCGGGTATCCGGGATTGGAGGATCGATATGCAGAAGGGCAATATTTCCATCCATGCCCAGAACATCATGCCGGTCATCAAGCGCTGGCTGTATTCTGACAAGGACATTTTTATCCGCGAACTGGTTTCCAACGGCTGCGACGCCATCAACAAATACAAAATGGCCGTGCCCGGCGCGGACGACGATTTCCGCGTCACCGTGACGGTGGACAAGGAAGCGGGCGAACTTCGGTTTTCGGACAACGGCATCGGCATGACCTACGAAGAGGTCGAAAAGTACATCAACCAGGTCGCCTTTTCCGGCGCGGAGGAATTTCTGAAGAACTACACCGGCGGCGACAAGGGAGGCATCATCGGGCACTTCGGCCTGGGCTTTTACAGCGCCTTCATGGTCGCCGACCGCGTGACCATCGACACCCTCTCC
>CAMOIA010000125.1 GCA_946615785.1 uncultured Clostridia bacterium | reverse complement strand
ACGGCCACATCCTGTATGTGGACGGCGGCATCCTGGCCTATATCGGCAAGCAGCCGTAATCGGGAGGGCGTATGTGGCAGGCCAACATCGGGATCCGTCTGCATGATACCCGGACGGGCAGCTTGCACGAACGCGCGCTGTACGCGAAGGAACAGGGCTTTTCCTGCGCGCACCTTGCGCTCAGCAAATGCCTGGACGCTTCTTTCATGTGCCCTGAGGTGATGACGCCGGGGCTTGCCGCCCGCGTCAAAAACGACCTTGACGGGCTTGACTGCGCGGTTCTGGGCTGCTATCTGAACCTGTGCCATCCGGACAGGGACGCGTATGCGCAGACGCTGAAAAAGTACATCGCGCACCTCAAGCTGTGCCGGTGGATGAACGCGGGCTGCGTCGGCACCGAGACCGGCAACCCGAACCGGGAATACCGGTACGACGTGGAGCTGAGCCACACCGAACAGGCGCTGGAGCTGTTCATCCGCCGTCTGGAGCCGGTGGTCAGGGCGGCGGAAAAGCTGGGCGCGGCGATCTGCATCGAACCCGTTTACACCCACATCGTCTGCGACCCCAAGCGCGCCAGGCGCGTTCTGGACGCGATCGCTTCCCCGAATCTCGGCATCATCTTTGATCCGGTGAACCTTCTGCATCCTGACAACATTGCCCGCAGGGACGAGATTTTTGCCGAGGCGATGGAGCTTCTTGAAGAGGAGATCCAGATCATCCACCTGAAGGATTACAGGATGGTCGACGGCGCGATCAAAAGCTGCGCTGCGGGCCTTGGCGAAATGGATTATGCGGCCATTCTGCGCTTTGCGGCGGAAAAAAAGCCCGGCATTCAGATGACGCTTGAGGATACGAAGCCTGAAAACGCCGAGGACGCGAGGCTTTTCATCGCCGGCGTGTACAACAGCGTGTCTCTTTCGCCGAAACAGCCGTAATTGCAACCAAAACACAACGCCTTCCGTGTGCCTGAGACGGCCCGGAAGGCGTTTTTTTGCGTTTTGAAGCGTGAAAAAGTGCTGACGGGGATCAGGCAAGCTGCAGCTGGTAAAGCTTTTTGTAGATCCCGTCCATCTCCAGCAGCTCCTGGTGGGTGCCGGATTCCCGGATCCGGCCGTGGTGCATCACGATGATCCTGTCCGCGTGCTGGATGGTGGAAAGCCTGTGCGCCACCATGATGGTGGTTCGGCCCTTCATCAGCCGTTCGGTGGCCTCCTGGATCCACTGTTCGGTTTCCGTGTCGATGTTGGAGGTGGCCTCGTCCAGGATCAGGATGCGCGGGTCATAGGCCAGCGTGCGGGCGAAGGACAGCAGCTGCCGCTGGCCGGAGGAGAAGGTGGAGCCGCGCTCTGAAACCGGCTCGTGATATTGCTTCGGCAGCCGTTCGATGAAGCGGGACGCGTTCACATGCACGCTCGCTTCCCTAAGCGCTTCGTCGGTAATGTCCTCGTTTCTAAGGCGGATGTTGGAAGCGATGTCGCCGGTGAAGATGAACACGTCCTGTTGCACCTGACCGATGGCCCGGCGGATATCCTGCATGCGGAGCTTTTTGATGTTGACCCCGTCGATGCGGATCTCGCCCTTCTGAATGTCGTAATACCGGCCGATCAGGCTCAGGATGGAGGTCTTGCCCGCGCCGGTCGCGCCGACGAAGGCGACCCGCTGCCCGGGCTCGATCACGAAGGAAACGTCCTTGAGTATCCAGTTTTCCTTTTCATAGGCGAACCACACGTGGTCGAATTCGATCCGGCCATGAATGGCGGGAAGGGCGGCCGGCGCCTCGTCGTCGCGGATGGTCGCCCGGGTATCCAGCAGCGTAAAAATCTTTTCAGCGGAGGCCGTGGCGCTCTGCAGGGTGGAAAACTGCTCCGCCAGGTCCTGAACAGGGGTAAAGAGCTGGTTGATGTACTGGATGAACACATAAAGGAGCCCCAGCGTGATCGTGCTTTCCAGTACCGATGCGGAACCGACCGCGATCACGATGGCGAGGGCCGCGATGGAAAGGAGGTACGTCCCCGGCCTGAAGAGCGCGTTCACCATGATTTCACGGAAATTCGCCCGGTACAGATCCTCGCTTTTCTCTTTGAAGGCCTCGTGCTTTTTCTCCTCCCGCGCAAAGAGCTGAATGACGCGCATGCCGGAAAGGTGCTCGGAAAGGAAGGTGTTGAGCGCCGTCACCTTGGTCTTGGTGATGCGGAAGGCCTTCCGGCTGATCCTGCGGAAAATATAGGTGAGGCAGGCGACGATGGGCAAAAGAATGAAGGAAAACAGGGCCATGCGCGCGTTCAGGGAGAGCATGATGATCATCAGTCCGATGATCTTGACGACGTTTTGAAAGAGCCGGACGAGGATGTTGGAGGAAACCTCGCCGATGGCCTCTACGTCGTTTGTGATCCGGGTGACGATCTTTCCAACCGGGGTCACGTCGAAAAAGCGCATGTCGAGGCCTTCGGTATGTTCAAAAAGCTGGTTCCGCAGGTCGTAAATGATGTCCTGTCCGGTTTTCTGGATGATGAGGAACTGGAACCGGTTGCAGATAAAGATCGCGATCAGGATCACGATGTACTGTCCGCCGGCGAGGAGGATGCCGTGAAAGCGCTCGTCCACCGCCTCGCCCGGGGCGTAATTGCCGGTGATGTACTGATCGATGGCGTTTCCGATGACGATGGGGCGGTATATGTCAAAGGCGGTCAAAAGCAGCACCAGAAGGACCGAGATGACAAACGCTTTCCAGTGCGGCTTGATGAGCTGGAAAAGGCGCTTTGGAATGCTGCCTTCGAATTTGACGTCGGAGAGCGCGTCGGCGTATTCGTGGCGGAAGCTTTTTTCGGGATTCGGCTTTTTCTTCATTGTGCGTTTTCTCCTTCCGCCTGCAGGGATTTTTCAAGCTGCTGCTTGTCCCAGATGGATTTGTACAGCCCGTTGTGCGCAAGCAGTTCCTCGTGCGTGCCGTATTCCGCTGCCCTGCCGTCGTCCAGCACCAGAATATGGTCGGCGTGCTGCACGCTTGAAAGCCGGTGGGCGATCATCAGGGTGGTTTTGCCCGCCCGCTCCCGTTTCAGGCTTTCAAGGATCATTTTCTCCGTGTCCGTGTCCACGGCGGAGAGCGAATCGTCCAGTACAAGGATCGGCGCGTCCTTGATCAGCGCCCTTGCGATGGCGACGCGCTGCTTCTGTCCGCCGGAAAGGGTCACGCCGCGCTCGCCGATCCGGGTTTCATACTGATCGGGGAATTCCATGATCGCGTCGTGCACGCAGGCGTTCCGGGCAGCCTTCTGGATCAGCTCCATGGGAGCGTCGTCCAGGCCGAAGGCAATGTTGTTTGCGATGGTGTCGGAGAAGAGGAAGGAATCCTGCGGCACGAAGGCGATCTGGCTGCGAAGGACGCTGAGCGGATAGTCCGTCAGCGGGCGGCGGTCGATCCTGAGCATGCCCGGGTCCTTCAGGTCGTATAGCCTTGCGAGCAGGCTGACGAGGGTCGATTTGCCGCAGCCCGTTCTGCCGATAATGGCAAGGGTCTCGCCCTGGGCGACATGCACGCTGATGCCGTCAAGCAGCGGCGCGCCGGTGCTTTCATGGTAGGCGAAGGAGAGATTCTCAAAATCGATTTCGCCCCGTATGGAGGTGAGGCTTTTGTCGCAGTCCGCCGTATCCGTGATGTCGGGCTTTTCGTCCAGAATCGTTTTCACACGGCGCATGGAGGCCATGCCCTGCGAGAAGGAGGAAATGCATTCGCCCACCGCGATCATTGGCCAGACGAGCATGGTGATATAGCTGTTGAAGGCCACGAACTGTCCGACGGTGATCTCGCCGAGAATGGCGAGGTATCCGCCGTAGAGGAGGGTGATGAGCACGGAAACGCCGATCACCAGGTTCAAAAGCGGCATCACCAGCGCATGCAGGCGCACGACCTGCATGTTCTTTTCGCGGTTGTTGGCGTTGTTTTTGCAGAAGGCCTGCAATTCAAGCCGTTCCTGTACAAAAGCCTTGATCACGCGGATGCCGCTGACGGATTCCTGCACCTGGTCGGTCAGTTCGCTGAAGGCGGCCTGCTTTTCCAGAAAGCGTTTGTGCATGATCTTGCCGAAAAAGATATCGCCGATGATGATGAGCACCATCGGAATGACCGAGACCAGCGTGAGGTGCACGCTGACATAGCGGATCATGGAGTGCAGTACCAGGATCAGCATGACGGTCGCGTCGAAGGTGGTGATGACGGTCATGCCCAGCAGCTGGCGGACGGACTGCAGATCGTTTGTGAAATGCGCCATGAGGTCGCCCGTCTTGTGCGAATTGAAATACCGCATGCTGAGCGTTTCGAGGTGCCCGAACAGGTCGTTTCGCATTTCTTTTTCAATGCTGCGCGACGCGCCGAAGAGAAAATAGCGCCAGCAGAAGCGGCCGACGGCGATGGTGAGGCCCATCAGCACCATCCGCAGGACGATCTGCCATACGCCGTTCATGTCAAGCGTACCGCTCGCGAGGCCGTCGGTAATTTCGCCGGTCAGAAGGGGAATCAGGGTGTTGACCCTGTCCACGATAAACAGTGCGGCGATGCCGAAGATGTACTGCCAGATATGCTTTTTGACATACATCCCGATCAGCTTGAGCTCCTGAATCATCGAAAGCAAATCCTCCCAATCAAATCAAGGTTCATTATAACAGGAAAAGGCGCCGTGTCAAAGAAAACTTGGCCGTTTTCGGGGCAGATCCGGAAACAAAGCGATCTTGAACGGGTGCCCTTGATTTGGTATAATACGCCTGATCAATTTGATTCGAGGACGGTATGCTGAAAGATCCGGTAACGACGAAAAGTCCCGCGGAAACCAGGGCGTTTGCCGAAAAAGTGGCACGCTGCCTGCGGGACGGGGACATCCTGCTTCTTGAGGGAGACCTTGGGGCGGGCAAGAGCGAATTTGCAAGGGGCGTCGCAAGGGCGCTGGGGTATACGGGCCCGATTCCGAGCCCGACGTTTACCATTCTGAACGAATACGAGGGCGGAACCTTTCCGCTGCACCATTTTGACTGGTACCGCCTGGAAGGACCGGACGAAATCTGGGAGAGCGGTCTGGACGATTTTCTCGGGCGCGACGGCGTGACGCTGATCGAATGGAGCGAACGCGCCGCGGAATGCGTGCCCGAAAGGGCGCTGATCGTGCGCATTGAAAAAGGCGAAGGGGACGAAAGGCGCATCACGCTCCTGCCAAGAGGCGGCTTTATCCTTGATGAAACCGGGGAGGAACGCTTATGAGAATGATCACGCTGGACACCTCAGGGCCCGTGTGCGGCATCGCGCTGACGGAAGACGGGGCGCTTGTGTACGAATCGATGGTGCTGAACCGTTTCACGCATTCCAGGAACTTGATGCCCATGCTGGAGGAGGCGCTCGGGCGGATGGACTGGAAAAT
>CAMOIA010000124.1 GCA_946615785.1 uncultured Clostridia bacterium | reverse complement strand
CCTTAAACGGCGCGCAGGCGCTGGCCTATGCCCGCATCCGTTCGGTGGACTCCACCTTCGGCCGCTCCGCCCGTCACCGCAACCTTCTGATCACCCTTCTGAACAAGGTCATCGCGACCAACGGCCTGAGCCAGATCCTGGACCTGGTGGAGGCCATGCTGCCCTACCTGGCCACCAACCTGACGACGAACGAACTGATCAACCTGATCTTTAACGTGCTGCCCTACTATCAGGAAATGGGCGTATATTCCTACCCCGCCGACGGCGAATGGCAGTACTGGACCACGCCGAGCGGCGCTTCCGTGGTGACTGTGCAGTCCCCCGACAGTGCCGCCGCCAACGTGCGCGCCTTTATTTACGGTGAATAATCCCATCCTGTGATCTGCCGGACGATTCGGTCAACCGTATCGGATCGTCCGGTTGTTTTATGGAATCAAGAGGCGCGTATGGACATCCTTGTGATCTGTCAGTATTTCTCCCCGGAAGAATTTCAGATCAACGAAATCTGCCAGGAACTGGCAAAGCGTCACCGCGTGACCGTGCTGACGGGACTTCCGAACTACCCGTCGGGCCGGGTGCCCAAAGCGTACCGGCACGGAAAGAACCGGCGGGAGGAAACCTTCGGGTGCGAAGTGCTGCGCTGCTTTGAAATCGGGCGCGGGCACGGCGCCTTAAGGCTTGCGCTCAACTATATCAGCTTCGCGCTTTCGGGCACACAAACGGCCCGGAAGCTGAAGCACCGGCATTTCGACGTGGTGTTCGTCTACCAGCTCTCCCCCGTGACCATGGCCCGTCCCGCCCTTCCGTTCAAAAAGCAGGGAATTCCTCTTTGCATGTACTGCTGCGACCTGTGGCCGGAATCCATCAAAACCATGGTGAAAGGGGAAGGCGCGGTTTTTCAGGCGGTAAAGCAGATCAGCCGCCGCCTCTACCGCGCTTGTGACAGCCTGATCGTGCAGAACGGCGCCTTTCTTTCGTACCTTCGGGATACGCACGGCATTGACGAAAAGCGCGTGACGGTGCTTCCGCATTTTGCGGACGACGCGCTGCTTTCACGCACCGGTCATGAAGACAACGGCGTGTTCGACCTGGTTTTCCTCGGCAATCTCGGCAAGGCACAGGGGCTTGAAATCCTGCTTGAAGCCGCGGCGGATTTGCCCCGCGAAGGCTTCATGGTCCACTTCGTCGGCGACGGATGCGAAAAAACGGCGCTCATGGAAACGGCCTCAAAGCTCGGACTTGACGACCGGGTACGCTTTCACGGCCGCAGGCCGAAGGAAGAAATGGCAAATTGGTATGCCCTTGCGGACGCCTGCGTGCTGACGCTGCGCAAAGGCCCGCTGGCGGATATGACCATTCCCTCAAAGCTGCAGGGCTATATGGCGTCCGGCGTGCAGGTGCTGGCCTCGGTGGACGGGGCCGCGGCGCAGGTCATTGCCGAAAGCGGCTGCGGCCTTGTCAGCCCGGCGGGCGATGTCCAGGCGCTGAGGGAAAACCTGCTTCGCATGATCGGCGACCCCGCCGGTGAAGAACGCGGGCAGAAGGGCCGCGAATGGTATAAAGCGCATTTCACAAAAAAGGCGCATATGGAACGCCTGGAGGCGGTGCTCGAAAGCACCGCGAGGAAAGGGAAGAACGCATGAAAATCCTGCTTCTTGGCGCCGGCGGCATGGTCGGCCACACGACGGCCCTCTGGCTCAGGGAACGCGGATATGACGTGACCGGCTTTTGCCGGACCGGCAGTCCCGTCTGCCGCTGCCTGCGCGGCGACGCGCGGAACCAGGACACCCTGAACGCGCTTCTGGCCATGGAAAGCTGGACGCACATCGTAAACTGCACAGGCGTGCTCGGCTGCGAATGCGAACAGGATCCCATTTCCGCTGCCGGCATCAATACGCTCCTGCCGCTCGTTCTCAACGCGCACTGCGAGCGCACCGGCGCGCGCCTTCTGCACATCAGCACGGATTACGTTTTTTCCGGCGCGCACGGGCACTACAAAACCAGCGACACGCCGGATGGAAGCTCCAATTACGCCCGTACGAAGGCGCTCGGCGAGGTCACGGGCAAAAACGCCGTGACCATCCGCACGTCCGTCGTCGGCCCGGATCTTCGCGCGGACGGCAGCGGCCTTCTGAACCGTTTTCTGACGGGGCAGATGGGCCTTCGCGGCTTTGCCGGCGCGAAGTGGACCGGTATGACCTCGCTCTTATTCGCCCAGCTCACCGAGCAGTGCCTTCTGCACAGCGCCTCTGGACTCTACCACGCGGTGCCTGATTCCAGCATCAGCAAATACGAGCTTCTGTGCCTGATCGACCGCGTTTTCAACGGCGTCGAAGGCCGCGTCGAACGGGATGAAACCGCCCTGCCGGACACCACCCTCGCGCCAAGCCCGCTTCCCTTTGCCTTTGCCGTTCCGGATTATGAAACCATGCTGCGGCAGCTGAAGGACTGGATGAAGGCGCACAGCAGCCTCTATCCGCATTACTGTCTGATTGAAAACCTATGAAAACCATTCTTGTCAAAGCCGTTGCGGCGCGGGAAAGCGGCGCCATGACGATTCTGAAGGAATTCCTCCGCTCATCCGCCACGGACAGGGAAAACCGCTATGTTTTCCTGACCGGGAGCGTGCCTGAAAACAAGCAGATCCAATGCATTCCCGTCCCCGCAGCGCAGCGGGGCATGCTGCACCGGCTTTGGTTTGATTTGTTTGGCATCCGGAAAATCCTCAAAGCCGTGCGCCCGGACGAGATCCTGTCCCTGGACAATTTGACCGTGCCCTTCACCCGCATCCCGCAGACCCTGTATCTGCAGTGCGTGATTCCCTTTTTCAGGGACAAATGGCGCCTTTCTGAATCGCCGAGGCTTTGGCTGTACCGGTACCCGATGAAGCCGCTCATCATTCACTCCGTGCGAAAAGCCCGGAAAGTGATCGTGCAGACCGAATGGATGAAGGGCCTTTGCGCCGCCGCATGCCGCACAGACGAAAGCCGCTTTCTGGTCAGGCCGCCTTACGCCGGCGTGCGGGAGCAGAACCTCTGGCAGGGTACGGCGCGCTTTTTTTATCCCGCGACAGCCTACCCGTACAAAAACCACGCGGTGCTTTTCAGAGCGCTGAAGGCGCTGGGCAAATGCGCGCCGGAAATCCGCCTGACGCTGACGGAAGAAGCCCTTTCCGCCTTCGGCGCGGCCTACGGCGATGTGAAAACGCACGTTACGGCGCTTGGCGTGCTGAATACAGAAGCCATGCGGCGGGAATACCTTTCCTCCGTGCTCGTTTTTCCGTCCCGGATGGAAAGCTACGGCCTGCCGCTGAAGGAAGCACGGCTGCTCGGCGCGCCCATCCTGGCGGCGGACACGCCCTTCGCGCGGGAGGTGCTCTCGGGATATGAGCGCGCACGCTTTTTCCCGCCCGAAGATGAAAACGCCCTTGCGAACCTGATGATATCGTTCCGAAAGGAGCATGCGCATGCCTCTGGCGATCCTGCAAACCCTCAAAAAGCGTGATTTTCGAACCTGGCTGAAAATGATCGTGCTTGCGGCGCTTGCCGTTCGGGCGGTCGTGCTTGTGATCGTGCTCCTGAGCGGCCCGTGGAGCGAGGCCTATATGACCCCGCCGACGACCCCGCCGAGGGACGATTACCGGTATGTCGCCGGGGCAGAACGGTACGCGCAGGAAGCCGCTTCGATCTGGGACCGGGAAGCGTTCACAAGGGTATTTGACGAATATGGCGACTGGGTCGGGCATCTTCTGGATCAGCCGTTCAGCGTGGCGCCCCTGTGGTATTTCATCGCCTGCTTTCTGCGCTATGTGAGCGGCTCCAGCATCCCGATCCGCGTTTTGAACGTCTGCCTTTCCGCCGCGGCGGTGGGCTATACGGGCCTTTTCGTCCAGGCCGTTTACGGCGAAAAAGCGGGAAAAATCGCGTCCCTGTCGCTCGCGTTTCTGCCCTTTCCCGTACTGTACAGCTGCTTTGCGTATAAGGAGCAGCTGGTGATGCTGCTGACCATGGTGCTCTTTTACCACGCCGTCCTGATCCGCCAGGGGCGCTTTCACCCCGCGCGCCTCGTTTCCACCGTTCTGTGCGCCCTTGCCCTGCTGCTCACCCGCAGCGGCGTCAGCGCCGCGCTGATCGGTCTTTGCCTGCTGATCGCGCTCGTCAAACCCGGTTTTCTCGCACTGATCAAAAAAGACAGGCGCGTCCTTGTGCTGACCGTCGCCTGCGGCGTGGCGGCCGCCGCCGTGCTCGCGCTCCTCTATCCCACCATCCGCTACAAGCTGGATTACTACCTCTCCGGCAACGCGGAAAATGAAGGGATGGCGCTGCGCCTGATCACCGTGACGGGTTTAAAGGACCTGTACAAGCTTCCCCTTACCTGGTTTTACGCCATGCTGAGCCCCGTGAGCCTGTTCCACAAAATCGAATGCTTTTATGACATCACCGCCATGCTGAACGTCACGCTCATTCCCGTGGCGGTCGCAGCGGCGATGTACCTTTTCAAAAAGAAGCCGGATCCGCTCGTTTACTACGGGTGCCTTTTGTACTATCTCCTGAGCGCCGTTCCGTCCATTGCCATTTTCCGGCATTATTTCAGCCTTCTGCCCCTCACGCTGGCGGGCGGAAGCGCCTTTGCGGCCGGCATGAATGAAAAAGAAAAACGCTGGTTCATCATTCTCTCCGCCGCGCTGCTGGTTCTGATCGTCGGATACTATTTCTGGCGGAACCAGCTGCACGCGTAAAGGAGGGGACGGTATGCTGCGCCTGAAAGCCATGATCCTCTTCCTTGCCGAACACGTTCTTCGCCTTTTGTGGCTGTTTCCGCTCAAAACCGGGCAGGTGCTGTTCATCAGCTACGGCGGAAAACAGTTTTCGGACAGTCCAAAGGCGCTTTACGAGACCTATCTCCGCAGCCACAGCCCCTGCCGTCTCCTCTGGGCGGCGGACAGCCGGGAAACGGAACAGAAAATGCGCGCCCGGGGCCTTGAAACCGTGCGTACGGGCACGCTGCGCTTTCTTCTGGCCTTTACCGGAAGCGGAAAAGTAATCACCAACTGCCATGTGGCCACCTACCTGCCGGTCAGAAAGCGGCAGATCGTGATCAACACCTGGCACGGCAGCGGCCCGCTCAAGACCAACGGCTTTGACGACGCGCGCACGACGCCCTACGACCGGCTGTTTTTTGATTTTCAGAACCCGAAATACACCGCGTTCCTTTCCGGCTGCGCGTTCAACACCGACGTGATCTGCCGGCATTCGTTCGACTATCACGGCACGGTGCTGGAATTCGGGCTTCCGCGCAATGCCGTGCTGTATACGGACGGGCAGCAGGCCAGGAAAGACGTGCTGAAATGCTATTCCATCCCGGAAGAAAAGGATCCCTTCGTCATCCTGTACGCCCCCACCTATCGCGGAGACGTCGGCAGCGGCGAATGGCTT
>CAMOIA010000123.1 GCA_946615785.1 uncultured Clostridia bacterium | reverse complement strand
GTCATGTCCGTGCGGATCACGTGGGTCGGCTTGTTGCTGCATTCGATGTGAAACGTCCAGCCGAATTCGATGTTGAAGTAGCGCCTGTAAAGCTCGTCTGCCCACTCCGGTTTCATGACCGTTTCAAACATGTCGCATTTCATCAGGTTCGGAAGGCGGTCGAGAAACGCTTCCAGCGCGGCGAGATCGTCCACCTGAACGCTGCCGAAATCGACGTAGATGGCGTTTGAGTCCGCGGTAACGAGTCCCTTGTAGCTCACGGTCTCACCCTCGGCATGGACCATGAAGAGGGCCAGGAACATCAAAAGCAGCGGCAGCAGGCGTTTCATCTTCGGTTTAACCTCCTTGAAATCGCATACGGATTCACGGTTATTATACCATGTTCGCCCCGGACTGCATAGCGGGGCGGGCGCCTTTGTCTGTTTTTTTGCGCGCTTGCAATGCGCGCGGAGAGTTGCTATAATGAAACCAGAAATGACTTCGGAGCCGGGGGGCAGACCTTCGGGAACATACGGGAGGGATAGCGATGCGGAAAACCAAAATCGTCTGCACGATCGGGCCTGCGAGCCGGAACGAGGAGACGCTCAGGCAGATGGTGCAGGCCGGCATGAACGTTGCCAGGCTGAACTTTTCCCACGGGGATCATGAATACCACCTTGGCACCATGGAAATGATCCGTAAGATCCGGAATGAAATGGGCGTGCCCCTTGCCATCATGCTCGATACCAAAGGACCGGAGGTACGCCTTCGCAATTTTAAAGAGGGCAAAGCGACGCTGGAGGACGGACAGAAGTTCATCCTGACCAGCCGCGAGGTGGAAGGCACCGCGGAAGAGGTGACGGTGAGCTACGCGGGCCTTTCCGGCAATGTGGAAAAAGGCACGCATATCCTGATCGACGACGGAAAAATCGTGCTTTCCGTGCTGGAAACCACCGAAACGGATACGATCTGCGTCGTGGAGCACGGCGGCGTGGTTTCAAACCATAAGGGCGTGAACGTGCCCGACACGCATCTGGACATGCCGCATATGAGCGAGCAGGACAAGCGGGATTTGCTCTTCGGCGTCGAACAGCACGTGGATTTCGTGGCCGCGTCGTTTATCCGCTGCGCAAAGGACGTGGTGGACATCCGCAAATTCCTCAATTACCACGGGGGACACGACATCCGCATCATCAGCAAGATCGAAAGCCGTGAAGGCATCGCCAATTTTGACGAGATCCTGGAAAAATCCGACGGCATCATGGTTGCGCGCGGCGATATGGGCGTGGAAGTGGAGTATACCATGCTTCCGGGCATTCAGAAGCGCCTCATTTCCCGCTGCTACCGCGCTGGCAAAATGGTCATCACGGCAACGCAGATGCTCGACTCCATGGTGAACAGCCCCATGCCCACGCGCGCCGAAATCACGGACGTTGCGAACGCCGTGTTTGACGGAACGAGCGCCATCATGCTGTCCGGCGAAAGCGCCGCGGGCAATTTCCCCGTGGAATCGGTTCGCACCATGGCGCACATCGCGGAACAGGCGGAACAGGACATGGTCGAACTGTACGGGCAGAAGGTCTCCGCCTATGACATTCCGGACAAGGATATCACAAACGCCGTGTGCGACGCGGCGTGCAGGGCGGCAAACGACGTGAGCGCGAGGGTGATCATTTCGGTCACAAAGTCCGGCGGCACGGCGAGGAACCTAAGCAAATTCCGTCCCATTCAGCCCATTGTGGCCGCGACCCCGGAGGAGAAAACCTTCCATCAGCTGGCGCTGTCCTGGGGCGTGTATCCGGTCAAATCGCTTTACCAGTCCGATTATGACCACCTGCTCACCCATGCCGTGGACTGCGCCAGGCAGATCGATATGGCGGACAAGGGCGATACGGTCATCATCATCGCGGGCATTCCGCTCGGCCAGAGCGGTTCTACCAACGTGATCAAGGTAGAAGTTGTGAGCTGAGGCATTTTTTTGCCAAATTCGGCTTTTGCTATGGCTTTTATGTCCGTTTTCGGTTATAATGGTTACAGAAACTTGAAAGGGGATGAAACCCATGATACAGATCATTCACGGGAAAAAAGGCACGGGCAAGACCAAGAAGATCCTGGATATGGCCAACGAGGCTGTCAAGAATTATAAAGGCGACATTATCTTTGTGGATGATGACAACCGCTACATGTTCGACCTCAAGCATGAGATCCGTTTTGTCAACGCCGGCGAATACGGCTGCAACAGCCCGGAAATGTTCCTTGGCTTTATCTGCGGCATGCTTTCGCAGAATTTCGATATCAGCGTCATTTTTGTGGACGCGTTCCTCAAACTGGTCAAATGCGACGTGGAAAAAACGGAAGAGCTTTTTGCCCGCCTGGAGGCGCTGACCGCCGCGCATAACGTGCAGGTGATCATTTCCTGTTCCGTGGATGACAAAGTGGCCCCGGAATTCATGAAAAAGTATTTCATTTAAAATCCGTTTCTCCCCCTATGGGGGTGTCGGCGCGGTTTGCCGCGGGCAGCCGCGCTTTTTTGGTACAGGAGGATCTTGATGATGCAGTATGTTTCCACCCGCGGCGCAGGTGCTGTGACATCCGCGCAGGCCATTGTCCGCGGCATCGCGCCGGACGGGGGCTTGTATGTCCCGACGATGCTTCCGCGCTTTTCCATGGACGAGGTTCGCGCCCTTGCTTCCCTTTCCTACCCGGAGCGGGCCGGGCGCGTGCTCGCGGCCATGCTGCCTGATTTTTCATGCGAAGAGCTGACTGAGATGGCTGTGGAGGCATATGCCCGCTTTGAAACGGAAAGCCCCGCACCGCTTCGAACGCTGAAAAACGGCGTAAGGGTGCTGGAGCTTTTCCACGGCCCCACCCTGGCCTTTAAGGACATGGCCCTGCAGATGCTTCCGCGCCTCATGCGCGGTGCAGCCGTAAAAACAGGAGAAACCAGGGAAATCGCGATCCTGACCGCTACCTCCGGCGACACGGGCAAAGCCGCGCTGGAGGGCTTTGCGGACGCGCCGGGGACTAGCGTTACGGTCTTTTATCCCCTGGGCGGCGTGAGCCTGATTCAGGAACGGCAGATGGTGACGAGCCGGGGGAAGAATACCCATGTCATCGCCGTCCGGGGCAATTTTGACGACGCGCAGACGGGTGTGAAGCGTCTTTTCGCGGACGAGCGCTTTAACCGGGCCATGCACGAGAACGGAAGGGTGCTTTCCAGCGCCAATTCCATCAATCTTGGGCGGCTGGTTCCGCAGGTGGCCTATTATTTTTCCGCCTGCGCAGACCTTCTTGGACAGGGGCTGATCGACGGGCAGCATCCGCTGGACGTCTGCGTCCCGACCGGGAATTTCGGCAATATCCTCGCCTGCTGGTACGCAAAGCGCATGGGCGCGCCGATCGGGCGCCTGATCTGCGCGAGCAACGCGAACGACGTTCTCACCCAGTTCCTCTCCACCGGCGTCTACGACCGCCGCAGGACGTTTAAAAAGACGATTTCCCCCAGCATGGACATTCTCATTTCTTCGAACCTTGAACGGCTCTTATATGAGATCGGCGGGGCGGAGAAGGTGCGCGCATGGATGCGCTCGCTGTCTGAGGAAGGCGTTTTCGCGCTGGACGATCGGGAGCGCGCGCTGATTTCCGAAAACTTCCTGTGCGGCTCCTGCGACGATCCGGGAACGAGGGCGGAAATCGCGAGCGTCTGGCGCGAGGACGGATACGTGATGGATCCGCATACGGCGGTGGCCTCGCACGTGCTTCGGACTTTGCGGGAATCGTCAAAGCCGGCGCTGCTTGTTTCGACGGCCAGTCCTTTCAAATTCGGGCTGGACGTGTGCGCCGCGCTGTCGATCGCCTGCGATCCTGAGGACGCGTTCGACGCGGCGGACAAGCTGTGCGCCGCGACCGGGCTTGCGGTGCCGCAGGCTTTTGCCGCGCTGCGGGATCTGCCGGTGCGGCATCAGCGGGTCTGTGACAAAGAGGATATGGGCCAGGCCGTGCTTCTTGACCTGAAGGAAGACAAAAAATGAAAAAGGCGCCCGGAAAATGGCTGCTGTTTTGCCTCTGTGCGCTGCTCACGGCGTGCTGCGCAGCGGAATTTGCGCTGCGGTTCGAGGGCGTTTACCGTATGCTGCGGATCTGGCTGAGAACCGTGATCGGCGCGGGTATTCCCTTTGCGGACGCGATCGGGTACATGGGCGAGGACGCCCTTGTCCTGCTTGCGCCCGCTTTTGCTGCGCTGTGCGCGCTGTTTGGCCTTGCGGGCATGGTGTCCGCCATCCTGAAGAGGCGGCATGGCGTGATGGCGGCGGTTTCCCTGCTGCTTATGCTGCTCGGGCTCATCCCGGGCAGGCTTTTGTTTACGGCTTGGCTGGAAGGGGGCCGGTACGCGCTGCTGGGGGTGATTTTTGTGTTGAGCCTGATCAGCCTGTGTACCGGAAAAAAGAAGGACGATGCGGGCAAAAGCCCGCGCGCGGGAAGCACTTTTTCAAACGTCCCTGACAGGCACCGCGGCGACCGCGTCTTCGGGGAACGGCATCAAAAATAAGAAGAAAAGGATACAGAAGTATTACATTTCTCTGACCTTTCTACCAGATGTATTGCAAAAGCACGGGAAATATGCTACATTTTGATCAACGGAAAGAAGTCCCTTTGGCCCGGCCAAAGACGATAGAAGGAGAGATTGAAATGAAAAAGCTGCTTTCCCTTGCGCTGGCAATCGTCCTGCTTGCCGCCTGCACCGTCCCTGCGATGGCGGCGCTGTCCGATTCGGTATACGACTGGTGCTACAGCCTGCCGAAGGACGCCGTATTTGCCTTTGATTATATGAACTGCAGGCCGCTTCCCGCTTCCAAGCGCTATTCCACCACCCCGCAGAAGGTGACGCGCTACTGGCAGTCCTATACCAGCAAGTACTCGCCGACGATAGTGGACGGTCAGCGGATCCCGCTCGGCCCTGACTATATCATCACCGATTATTTCGGTGCGGGTTTTGAAGCCAACGAAGTGACCGGCACCCGGAGCGACGCGAACGTGGTTCCCGTGGATCTGACGCGGGAAGGCACGATCGTCTATCCCATCGCGACGGATTCCCTGGTCGTGGCCGGCTTCTTCTGGTCCACGGTGAAGAACGGCAAGCTCTCCATCGGCTATCAGTTCAACCAGGGTGAAATCAAACGGGACGGCAACCCTGAAATCACGGTGTATACGAGCAAGACCGCGCTGAAGGACAAGCAGCCCTCCGTTACCTGCGGTGCCATGCATCCGGTTGACATTGCGACCGAGCTTGGCGGCGCCCAGGCGGTGCTGATCGCTCTGAACGGCAAGATGACCTATAACAAGAACCTGTTCAAGGCGACCATCAAGTGGACCGATAAGTATCCCTACACGGTGACGGAAGAGCCCGTGCCCGGCATGATCACTGAAGTGACCAAGTATCACTACGACACATACGATG
>CAMOIA010000122.1 GCA_946615785.1 uncultured Clostridia bacterium | reverse complement strand
TCGACCAGCAGCTGGTTCAGCGTCTGTTCGCGTTCGTCGTGTCCGCCGCCAAGGCCTGCGCCGCGGTGCCTGCCGACGGCGTCAATTTCGTCGATGAAGACGATACTCGGGCTGTTGCGCTTGGCCTGGTCAAACAGGTCGCGGACGCGGCTCGCGCCGACGCCGACGAACATTTCCACAAAATCGGAACCGCTGATGGAAAAGAAGGGCACGTTCGCCTCGCCGGCGACTGCCTTGGCAAGCAGCGTTTTGCCGGTGCCGGGAGGGCCGACGAGCAGGACGCCCTTAGGGATTCTGGCGCCAAGATCGCTGTAGATCTTCGGGTTTTTGAGAAAATCCACGATCTCCTTCAGTTCGTCCTTTTCCTCTTCCGCACCGGCTACGTCCGCGAACGTCACCTTGTTTTTGGCCGGGTCGATCATATTGGCCCTGGACTTGCCGAAGTTCATGACCTTGCTGCCGCCGCCGCTTTGCTGGCGCATGATGTATACCCAGAACACGATCAGCACGACGGTCGGGATGAGGTAGGGGAGAATCTGGATGTACCAGGGGGTGACATAGGGAGTGACGTACTGAAGCTTGAAGCTGAAATCCGCCACGCTGATTTCGTCAAGGCTTTTTTTCTCGCTGTGGTCTTTATTGTAGTTTTCCGCGGTAATGATCCTTGCGGTCTGAATGAAATCGGGGCCGATCACGGTCTTGAAATCGCTGACCTGCGGGAATTGGGCGGAAGAGGTGTGGCTGTTTTTTTTGTACATGCCGTAGAGTGTGGTGCCGTCGATGGCAACGCGCTCGATTTCCTCTTTCCGGATCATCTCCAGAAACTGCGGATATTGGATATTGTCCGGCGTGTAGGTGTTGGTCATGCTGGACAGGACAACGGCAAGCAGAATAAAAACGGCGATCATGACAGCATAGCCTGCGAGGCCGCGGGATGCTCTACGCAAAATACAATCCTCCTCGGGGTTCGCTAACCCTTTCTGAAAGCGAAAAAATACCCATACAATATACCACAAAACGCACGTGCATACAATAGAAAATCATCCGTCGGAAACGACCAAACGGTAACAATTTGATACGAAAAGCGCCCCGCTTTTCACGGCGGGGCGAAGGACTTTCGGGGTTTGGGTCAGCCTTTTTCGTAGATGCGCGGGGCAAGAATGCCGATATCCTTCATGTTGCGGTACTTTTCGGCATAGTCAAGGCCGTAACCGACGACGAACGCGTCCGGGATGGTGAAGCCGCAGTAGTCCGGAACCAGTTTTTCCGTGCGGCGGGAGGGCTTGTCGAGCAGGGTGACGATGGAAACGGACGCCGCGTTTCGGGAAAGAAGCAGCTTTTTAAGATACACGAGCGTGCGTCCGCTGTCGATGATGTCCTCGACCAGGAGGATGTTTTTGCCCGTGATGTCGATGGCCAGATCCTTGACCACGGCGACCTCGCCAGAGGAAACCGTTCCGCTTCCGTAACTCGTGGCGGCCATGAAATCGATCTGGATGGGCAGGTCAATCGCGCGGATCAGATCAGCAAAAAACACGACCGAGCCTTTGAGAATGCACACGATCAGGGGCGGATTGCCGGCAAAATCGGCGCTGATCTTTTCACCGATCTGTTTCACACGCTCGGCGATTTTTTCCGCGGGAAGAAGAATGCTCTCAAGGTCGTCATACATGGTTTTCATTTGTGTATCCTCCAAATGATTGATAATCCACATCGCCGGGGAGATAAGCGCCATAGCGCAGGCGAAAGACGTTTTCGCCCTCTTTGGCCCTGCAGCCTTCTGCGCATCCCACCCCGATCACCCAGTAAACCTGTTTTCCTTCGCAGAGAAGGGGCAGGGCGTTTCTGAAGGGCAGCGGCACTTTCCGGTCCACCAGATAATCCTGCAGGGATTTTTCCGTGCGCATGCCAAAGGGCATGATCCTGTCGCCGTCTTCCCGATAGCGAAGCGTGCACCGGGAAAAGAGCGCTGCCGGCATGGCCTGCGTGCGCTTTCCGTCCCCGAGCCCTGAAAAATCGGCAGGCTCCGGCGGGACGGGGGCGGGGATCGGCTTGCAGGCGATCAGGTGAAGGTATCCGGGGGTCCTGAGCAGGCGGAATCCGGCAGGAAGGTTCACCGTATCGCCGTCCCTCATGGCGGATGCGGCAGCCAGGTGCGCGCTTTCCGCTCCGGCGCCGTGCCCAAGCAGGAAAAGACGAATCATGCGCCTGCGGATGGCGGGTGCCTGGGCGTCGAGCACTTCCGTTTTTACGAAAGGGCATACCCGGCCAAAGTGCGCGTGACCGTGCAGGCAGCGATCGGCAAAGGCGTCCAGAAAATCGCTTTCCTCACGCAAAACGGCCGCGGCGCCTGCGATGTGCGCCGAAGCGTTTTTCTGCCGCTCTTCCAGCGCGGGCAGGATGCGAAGACGAAGAAAATTGCGCAGATACCGGTCGTCCCGATTGCTTTCGTCCTCAGCCCACGAAATGCTTTCGGCGCGAAGAAAGGCCTTCAGATCGGCGGGATCCTCGGAAAGGAGAGGCCGCCACAGGTGAAAGTCCTTCCGGGGCGTGTCCTCCCGCATGCCGCCGAGCCCTTCCACGCTGCCGCGGATCAGGCGCATCATCAGTGTTTCCGCCTGGTCGTTCCGGTGATGGGCAAGGGCGATATGGCTGCACGCGTTTTCGCGCGCGACCGCGCCGAGCGCTTCATACCGCGCCTCCCGCGCGCCGGCTTCATCCGCCTTTGGAAGCGCAAGCTTTTTTGCGAAAAAAGGGATCGAAAGCGACGCGCATATGGACGATGCGAAGCGTTCGTCCCTGTCGGCCGCCGCCCTGAGGCCGTGGTTTACGTGCACCGCCAGGAGCGCAAAGCCGCACTGCGCGGAAAGCCTTGAAAGCAGCAGGAGCAGCGCAGTGGAATCCGCGCCGCCGGAGACGGCCGCAAGCACCCTTTTTGGCTGCCCGATGCGTTCGTAGGAAAGCCTGAGGCGGTCCAAAAGACCGTTCAATCCATTCTTCATACCTCTGTATTGTACGCCTTTTTTGAGGGACAGGCAACCACAAAATCTCTGCCCGATTTGGTAAGTTACCCATACAAAAAGTGAGATGTGTATTTGACATGATGAATAAATGCCGTTAAAATATGCGTGTCCGATTCTTCGGAAAATGCAATGGAGATAAGGAGTTAATCATGTCTTTCTGGATTCTGACGGATGCCTGTTCCGACCTTCCCTGCGAGTATATCCGCAAACAGGCAAAATTCCACGTGGTTCCGATGCTGTACAGTGCGAATCAGGAGGAAGCGTACCTGGATCTTACACAGGAGGACAGCGCTGAAAAGACACGGCAGTTCTATGCCAAAATGCGCGGCGGCGCGTTGACGCACACCAGCCAGGTGAATCAGAAGGCGTGGGAGGAAGCGGCGGAAAAGCACCTGATCGACGGTGAGGACGTGCTGATCCTGGCCTTTTCAAGCGGCCTTTCCAGCACCGCCCAGATGGCAGCGCTGGCCTGTGAAGAACTGCGGCAGCGTTATCCCAACCGCAGGATCGCTTCCGTGGACAGCCTTTGCGCGAGCCTCGGTGAAGGCCTTTTTGTGCATTACTGCCTGCAGTACCGCGACGCGGGCCATTCCCTGGAGGAAACGCGCGTATACGGCGAAGATCTGAAAAAACGGACCATTCACTGGTTCACCGTGGACGATATGGTCTATCTCAAGCGCGGCGGGCGCATTTCCGCGGCCAGCTACGTGGCGGCGACCGTTCTGCACATCAAGCCGGTTCTGAACGTCGATCCCAAAGGGCACCTGGTGAACCGCGCGAAGGTGCAGGGCAGACGCCGCAGCCTGAAGGCTCTGCTTGAAAGGACCCGGGAACATGCGGATCATCCCGAACGGCAGACCATGTTCATCGGGCACGGAGACTGCCTTGAGGACGCGCAGTGGCTGGCTGAAAAGCTGAAGGAGGAACTGAAGGTGCCTGAGGTCATGATTTCGCAGATCGGGCCTGTGATCGGCGCCCATTCCGGCCCCGGCACGCTGGCCGTATTCTTCCTTGGGCATGGGCCGAGCGACCGTCTGGAAGCGGAATGAGGCGGAGGCAGCGGGGTTGAAGCAATATCTGTACGAAACGCATATGCACACGTCGCAGGGAAGCGCCTGTTCCGACACGCCGGGGCACGCGTATATTCAGCCCTACATCGACGCGGGCTATGACGGGATCATCATTACCGATCATTTTTTTCGAGGCAATTGTGCGGTGGACCGGTCGCTCCCCTGGCGCGACCGCGTCCGCCTGTTTGTTTCCGGCTTTGAGGATGCGTGGAACGAGGGCGAGAAACGCCGTTTCCCCGTGTTTTTTGCCTGGGAAGAGAATTTCGAGGGCGACGAATACCTGATTTACGGACCCGGCCCGGATTTTTTGCTGGAACACCCGGAAATGGAGCGCTGGAGCCGCAAAGAGCAGTTTGAGGCCGTGAACGCCTTTGGCGGCGCGGTCATTCAGGCGCATCCCTTCAGGGCCCGCGGCTATATTTCGCGCATTCATCTGAATCCATGCCTTGTGCACGGCATCGAATGCGCCAACATGGGCAACGAGCCGATGTGGGACACGCTGGCCCTGCAGTACGGGAGGACAAAGGGATTTGTGATGACTGCGGGGTCGGACAATCACCACGCGGCGAAAATGACGAAGGAAAACCTTGCCGGGGTGCTCCTGGACGCGCCGCTTCGGTCCGTTATGGATTATGCGCGCATCCTTCGGGAACACAGACAGCCGGGGCTGCATATTCCCCGGGATATTCCGCCCCTTCCGGAGCATCCTGAGGCGGAAAAACCGCTTGACATTCTGGACGAAAACGAAAACTGCGTGTCGCACGATATCGCGGCCGCCCTTTTCTGAACCTTCATATTCTGTACAGACGCATGGCTTCGGATGACGCTGTGCGGTAAAGCGAGGCAGCATGGAAAAACAAAAGATCACCGGGAATACCGAAGGCATCCGCCGCACGCAGCTGGAGGCCATGGAGGCCTGGTACGCGCTGGAAATGGATCAGGACGCCTTTTTGCCCAGGGACCTTTGCCTTATGATGGCGGAATGCACCGCTGCGCTGGGCCGCGAGGTGGCAGTGTTCCTTTCGCGTTCGGGCGATGTGCTGGACATCAGAATCGGCGAAAATGACCGGGTCGCCTCGCATCTGCCGCGTCTTCGCAGAGGGCCGCAGGGCCTGAGCCGGGTCCGGTGTATTCACACCCATCCGGGCGGGGACTGGCATCTTTCCGATCCGGACCTGAGCACGCTGACGGCCCTGCGCCTTGATGCCGTATGCGCGATCGGCGTTGCGCAGGACGGGCGTGTTACGGGCATCAGCGCAGCCTTCCATGGCGAAGGGGGAGAGACGGTCATTGAAACCATTTCTTCTCTGCGCGATCTACCCGCGCCCGAGTGGATGGAGGAGATCGAACGCTCCGA
>CAMOIA010000121.1 GCA_946615785.1 uncultured Clostridia bacterium | reverse complement strand
GCGTCCGGGCCGGTTTTCCCGCCGGTGAGGAAAAAGGCGGGACGGCCCTCGCACACGGCGGCGACCGGGTCGCAGTCCACCCCGTGGGCCGAGCAGAGCTTCCAGTCCTGCCATGGTCTGTGAAGGCGTGCCGCAAAGAGCTGCACGCTCGAAATGCCGGGCAGGATCTCAACATCGTATCCGTCGAGCATCGGCAGCAGCAGCCGCGCGCCGGAGTTAAAGCCCGTGTCCCCGCTGTAGAGGACGCAGAGCTCGCCGCAGTCGGCTTCCCGGATCGCCTCTAAAACGGCCTCCGCCGTGACCGCTTTGACGCAGGGTCTTCCCGCGCCGAAGGTCTCCAGCAGGCGCTCGGAGCCGATCAGAAGCTCAGAACGATTTACGGCGGCCGCCGCTTCCTGTGTGAGCGCTTTCTGGATGCCGAGCCCCATCAGGAAAAAGTTGAGCACCGCGAAAAAAGCGCCGAGCAATCCGCCAAGAAGCACTTGCATGTTCCGTCGGCCGATGATCAGATAAACCGCTTCCATCAGTGCGGTCAGGCAAAGCGTGAAAAGCGCGATCAGCCTCGTCTCTTTCCTGACTATCGGATCGATCTTCATTCGATCCCTCCAAACAAAGGTTATTTGGTGCCAAAGAGCCGGTCGCCCGCGTCGCCCAGACCCGGCACGATATAGCCGTGTTCGTTCAAATGTTCATCCTGCGCGGCCACATAAATATCCACGTCCGGGTGATCCTTCTGCACGCGGGCAATGCCCTCGGGCGCGGCGATCAGGTTGACCAGGCGGATGTTGGAACAGCCGCGCTTTTTCAAAAAGCCGATCGCAGCCGAAGCGCTGCCGCCGGTGGCAAGCATCGGGTCGAGCACGATCAGCTGCCGGTGCTCCGCGTCCTCAGGCAGTTTGCAGTAATATTCCACAGGCTCGAGCGTCTTGGGATCCCGGTACAGTCCGATGTGCCCGACCTTCGCGTTGGGAACCAGCTCCAGGATGCCGTCCACCATGCCAAGGCCGGCCCGCAGAATCGGAATGATGCCGATCGGTTTGCCGGCAAGCACCTGGCACTTCGCTGTGCAGATGGGGGTCTCCACGTCAATCTCCTCGGTCGGGAAATCCCGGGTCACTTCATAGACCATCAGCATGGAAATCTCGTCGAGCAGCTCCCTGAATTCCTTGCAGCCGGTGTCCTTATTGCGCATGATGCTGAGCTTGTGCTGGATCAAAGGATGTGAGAAGACATGTACTTTGCTCATCGTAGGCCTCCCTGTTTTCGTCGGTAAAAGCATATATCGAATTATATACTACCGACCCCGCTTTTACAATAAAAATTTCCCCGGAGCATGCCGGATCTCTGTTTCCCGGCCACGGCAATCGCCTTAGCAGCAAAGAACCCAAACGGTTCCCGCATCACCGCCGCAGCCGCCGGCAGAGCGCTGAAACGCTTGCCTGAACCCACGACTGTCCGCCTTGACGGAGGAAGTCCAAAACGCGAAAGAGGTTTATCATTGCGTCCCCCGCCTCCCAATTCAGCTTGTATGCGCTTTGGTGCGGATGATTTCTGCATTTGCAAACGCTGCCCGGTGCTTCCTGATGTTTTCGCACAATCCCCTTCCGGCAGTTTCCGGTATTTTCCATAGAAAAAACCCTTGGAGCTTTTCGTCCAAAGGGTTTTTGTCTGGAGCTGATGGGCGGATTTGAACCGCCGACCTCATCCTTACCAAGGATGCGCTCTACCGACTGAGCTACATCAGCGCGACAACGAAAAGAGTATATCGCATTTTCAGAGAAAAATCAATACCTGTCGGAAAATTTTTTACGCTTCCTATTTATAAAGCCGAATCCCGCGGTGATCTGTGCTGCCGGACGCCGGAATTTGAGAAGAAATTGCAGCGCGTTGCGGCCTGACTTGCAATACGTTGAAAAAACGATTACAATGTGACACGAAACCGGAAAACCAGGAAAGGAGGGTTGCCCATGTCCGGCAGGGAAAAGACAGCGGGGATTTCCAGCGCGGTTTTTTCATTCAGCACGCTGTATCACTTTGTGTACTGCATTCTCGTTTCCGACATGCTGTTTTCAAAACCTCTGCTCGGCGGCGCATTCTTCCTTTTCGGCCGCGTCACGTTGCAGGTCGCCAGAATGCGGCGTTCGCCCCGATCTGAAACCCTGACGAAGCGCTCACGGCTCTTAGGCACCATCCTGGTGCCGTTCATTCTGATCCTGCTGCTTGCAATCACGGCGCTGGACGCGGTGCCGTTTGACGATAAAAGGCTATGGCTTCTTGTGGCGATCCCCCTGTTTCTGTCCCTGCGGGCGGGGCTGACGGAGCTTTTGATCGAGCGCGACCTCATCCGGGGAAAAAAGGCCCGCCGCAGCTTTGCAGGCGTGATCCTGATGGAAACGCTCATGTCGCTGCCGGTCGCGGCGGCATCCTTCTTTGTGGTGCCCGCCGTGCAGGGATGGGCGCTTTTGTTCGGCAGCCTGTTCGGATGCGTGATCGACTTCCTTGAAACCTTCGACGACCGGGCCAGGCTCAACGGGCACGGCCCCATGGACGAAGAAGCGCTTTCGGCGCTGCGCGGCGCAAACGCCTACAGGCAGTATCAGGCCATCGCCATGGCCCTCACCGCCGCCACGCACCTGACCGCCGCGATTACCTACGCGTATCTGGGCCTCACGGCGGACGCCGTTTTATACTGCATGCTCACCGCGCTTGGCACGATGCTTCTGAGCATCGTGCTCGTCGACCTCGTCATGCGCAAAACGCGGCGCGGTCACAGCGATCCCGGAAACACGCTCATGATCGGCGCGGCCATCTGGCTGTACGGGGTCATTCTGTTCATCCGCAATTTCGAGTCGCCCTCCCTTGCGGAAGCGTATCTGAGCCTGGGGCTTTGCACTTTCGGCAGCACGTTCTGCGCACGCACGCTCAGTTACCTTGACGACGTCATGCGAAAGGTGGCCGCATTCACCCTCAAACACGAAGTGACGAGCGCCTATGACTGGTCTTTGCGCGTGCGCATGGAAGAATGCACGATCATCGGGCAGTTCCTCTCCCTTGTCATCATCGCTCTGCTTGAGATCTTCGCAAACGGCACCCTGCCTGACAACATGCCCGGTTTGCTTCAGCGCTTCAGGCCCATCATGGCCGTGCCGTCCCTTGGCATGGTGATCCTTGTACTGATCGCCTCCATGCGTTTTCCCATGTCGTCCCAGCACCTGAGCAAGCTCGACCGGTACCTGCACATGCGGGAAGGCGGCGTTGAAAACAGCGCGCTGCACGAGCAATTGTACAGCGTCATCATCACCAAATCCCTGCGGCACTACGGCATCGCGCTGCTGAAGCTCTTTCTGCGGCCGCTGTACAGGCACAAGGTTTACGGGCAGGAAAACGTGCGCCTGGACGAGGACGTGAGCGCCGTTTTCATCTGCAACCACGGCGAAATGTACGGTCCGATCGTGACGGAGCTGTACGTGCCCTACCCCTTCCGCCCGTGGGTCACCTACGAGATCACCGACAGCAAATGCGTGGCGGATTACCTTTACGACACCAAAATATCCTTCCAGCAGTGGATCCCGCGGCGCCTGCGTCGTCCGCTCTGCGACCGTATCGTCGGGCCCGGCCTCGCCTGGCTCATGCGGCAGGCGGATTCCATTCCCGTCTACCACGGAGACACGCACCAGCTGATGAAAACCTTCCGGGAGACGGTCAAGGCGATGGAGGCCGGCGACAACATCCTGCTTTTCCCGGAAAACAGCGCGACGAGCGAAAACGGCAAATTCGTGCGCGAAGGCGTGAGCGAATTCTTTACCGGGTTTACGACGATCGGCCAGCTATACCAGCGGAAAACCGGCAAATGCTGCCAGTTCATTCCCGTCTATGCAAACCAGAAAAAGCGCACCCTTCGTTTCGGGCATGCCGTGCGCTATGATCCGGACAGAGCGCCGACGGAGGAAAAAGACCGCATCTGCACCCTGCTGCGCGCGGAAATCATGCGCATGGCGGAACTGGACTGACGAAATCTTAAAAATCTATAAATTTAAGGAAAAATACCGAAAAACCTGCAGAAAATCGCCATCCGGAAGATTGACATTTCCGGATGGCGATGGTATGATTGCATAGTTGTCTGCCTTCAGACAGCTTGGCGCGTTATGCGCGTCAGAAATCAATTTCGACTATATATCTCCGGGGGTTGCGGGGATGTTATAGGAGGAGACCGGCAAATCCGGCTCCGATCATTTTATGGGAGGTGCTTCCATGCCGACGATCAATCAATTGATCCGCAAGGGAAGAGTCAAGGTTGCAAACAAGTCAACCGCGCCTATCCTGCAGGGCTGCCCGCAGAAACGCGGCGTATGCCTGAGCGTCAAGACGACCACGCCCAAGAAGCCCAATTCCGCGCTTCGTAAAATCGCGAGGATCCGTCTGACCAACCAGATTGAAGGTACCTGCTATATCCCGGGTATCGGCCACAATCTGCAGGAACACTCTGTGGTGCTGATTCGCGGAGGCCGCGTGCGCGACCTGCCTGGCGTTCGTTACCACATCATCCGCGGCGCGCTGGATACGGCCGGAGTGGCCAAGCGCAATCAGGGCCGTTCGCTCTACGGCGCAAAACGCCCCAAGAAGTAAGTCTGGGTTCCGTCCAGAGGCCGCTGCCTGATTCATTCCCAGGGCGGGTGGCGATGTGCGGATAAGAGGAACATTGTCCGCAGTCGTCCGCCGGGGATAAGGGCACCGCAAACGGAAGACACGATGCTGACGTGTCAAGACGGCCGATGTGATGGGGACACAAAAACAGGACTTTCAATTTTCCAAGGAGGGAACTACCATGCCCCGTCGTGGATTTATACCCAAGCGCGAGGTGCTGCCGGATCCTGTTTACGGAACCACGGTGGTAACCAAGCTCATTAACCAGATCATGCTGGACGGCAAACGCGGCGTTGCGCAGCAGGTGTGCTACGAAGCGTTTGAGACGATTAAGAATAAGACCGGCAAGGAAGCCATCGAGGTCTTCCAGGCCGCGCTGAACAATGTGATGCCCCAGGTCGAGGTCAAGGCCCGCCGCGTCGGCGGCGCCACCTACCAGGTGCCTGTGGAAATCCGCCCCGAGCGCCGTCAGACCCTGGCCCTGCGCTGGATCGTGGATTTCAGCCGCAACCGCGGTGAAAACACCATGTGCGAGCGCCTTGCCAACGAACTGATGGAAGCTGCGAACAACGGCGGCAACGCTGTCAAGCGCAAGGAAGAAATGCACCGCATGGCCGAAGCCAACAAGGCTTTCGCGCATTATCGCTGGTAATTTTCGTTTACCCTATCGATAAGGAGTACATTTTGCATGCCCAGAAGTCATCCCCTTGAGAAGGTCCGCAATATCGGGATCATGGCGCATATCGATGCCGGCAAAACCACCACCACCGAGCGCATCCTTTTCTACACCGGCAAGACCCACAGGTTGGGCGAGGTTCATGACGGCGCCGCC
>CAMOIA010000120.1 GCA_946615785.1 uncultured Clostridia bacterium | reverse complement strand
GGTGCTCCTTGAGCCGATCATGCACGAGGAAGTTTTTGTTCCGGATGAATACATGGGCGATATCATGGGCGATATGAACAAACGCCGCGGCCGGATTCTGGGTATGGATCAGATCAATGGTCTCCAGCGCGTGACCGCGGAAGCGCCGCAGGCTGAAATGTTCAAATATGCGACCGATCTTCGTTCCATGACCCAGGCGAGAGGGTACTTCACCATGCGCTTTGAACGCTATGAGGAAGTGCCTCAGGACGTCGCCAAGAAGATCATCGAGAATGCCCAGATCGAGGACGACGAAGAAGAATAATCCAGAGTTTACATCAGCAGAATTACAGCGCCCCAATCCGAAAAGGAAAGGGGCGCTGTTTATTGTGAAAAGAAAGAAAAACAGGTTACAGGTCCTTGTGCGTATACCTGCAGGTTCCATCCTGCATTTGACTTACCGTCTGTCCGCTTCCGCACAGCAGGTATTTATAGGTGCAAAGGCCTTCCACACCCACAGGACCTCTTGCGTGCAGTTTTCCGGTGGAGATGCCAACCTCGGCTCCGAAGCCATATCGGTAACCGTCGGCAAAGCGCGTCGAGCAGTTGCGGTATACGCCTGCACTGTCGACAAGCTGCATAAAACGGGCAGCCGCAGCATCGTTTTCGGTAATGATGGCGTCTGTATGATGCGAGCCATAGGTGTTGATATGCCAGATAGCCTCTTCAAGGCTGTCTACGATCTTCACGGAAAGGATGGCGTCAAGATACTCGGTTCGCCAGTCGGCTTCTTCGGCAGGCTTGCACGCACAAATCCGGCGCGTGCGTTCACACCCTCTCAGCTCGACGCCACGGTCGATCAGAGCCGCAAACAGCGGCGGCAGAATGCGCTCGGCGGCATCGGCGTGCACAAGCAGGGTTTCGGTTGCGTTGCATACGGCCAGGGCCTGACATTTTGCGTCCACAGTTACCTGAACGGCCATATCCGTATCCGCGTCGCGGTCGATATAGGTGTGGCAGATGCCGTCGGCATGTCCCATGACCGGAATCTTCGTGTTTTCCATGATGTACCGGATAAAGGCATTGCTGCCGCGCGGAACAATGAGATCAATCAGATGATCCAGGGACAGGAGCGACTGTACGTCCTCCCGGGTTTCAAGGAGCGCACAGAAACCATCGGGCAAAATGTCCTTCCCGGCTTCCTGAATCAGACCGATCAGGACGCGGTTGGTGTTCAGTGCCTCGCGTCCTCCTTTTAAAAGAAAAGCATTTCCGCTTTTGATGCAGAGGGAGCCGATCTGGATCAGCGCGTCGGGACGGCTTTCAAAAATGACGCCGATGACGCCGATCGGACACGCGTGCCTTTCAAGCACCAGACCGGGCGTGATTTCGCGGCGAAGATCAACTTTGGAAAGGGGATCCGGAAGCCTGATGAGGCTGTCCAGACCTTCGCACAGGCTGTGCAGCTTTCCTTGGTCAAATTTCAGGCGCTTCAGAAGGGGAGCGGCAAGCTGCTCGCTCTGCGCATCGGTCAGATCCTGCCGGTTGGCGTCGTAAATGGCTTCCTGCTTTTCAATCAACAAGGCTTTCAGCTTTTCAAGCAGCAGATTTCTTTCATCATGGGTGGCGCTGAGCATGCTTCTTGACGCTTGTTTGGCCCTTTGGGCAGCTTCCGTTGTTTGCATGGCACACTCCTTATGAAAACCTTTTCTCCAGTTCCTCATAATTGTCATGGGTAATCAGGGCATCATGCTTTGTCCCCTCCAGCTGAACCACATAGGTCCAGCGGCCGTAGGGCGTAATATCGCGGATATACTGGATATTGACAATATAGCTCTTATGGCAGCGGAAAAACAGGTTGGGATCGAGACGGGCTTCGATTTCCTGCATCGTATCGGGAATCACGTACCGGCCTTCATTTGTGGTATACAGCACAGTGGCCCTTTCTTCGCGCTGGATCAGAATGATTTCCGAAGGATCCAGAAACGTAACGCCGTCCTTGTGGTGCAGGAGCAGCCTGGAAGGGCGTTTTTTCATGCTTTCCAGTGCCTTGGGGCTGAGAAGATGCTCTTTTTGCGTATTTCTGTCCAGTATCCTTTGCAAGGTTCCTTCGAGCCTTGCCATGTTGAAGGGCTTGACAAGATAATCGAAGGCATACACCTCGAAGGCTTCGCTCATATATTCTTCATGGCCGGTGGCGAAGATGAGGACGCACTTTGGATTCTTGTCCTGAATGATCCTGGCACAGTCGATCCCGGAAATCTCCGGCATATCCACGTCCAGAAAGACCACGTCGGGGCGCAGCTGATCAAATTTTTCGATCGCTTCCTTGCCGTCCTTCGCTTCTGCGACGATCGAAAAACCGGGAGTTTTTTCAATCTTTTTACGAAGGATGAGCCGGATTCCCGGCTCATCATCCGCAAGCATGACTCTGATCGCCTGCGTTTCCATTATCTGTGGCCTCCAAATCTTCCCGGAAAGGCCTGCCGTTCGCATGGCCGTTTCATGATTTCGCTCATCACGATGGCACGGACCCATTCGTTGTTTTCATGTTCGACGTGGGTTTCCGTCTTATTGTTTTCTGCTGGTGCGGAAAACAGGTTGGCATGACAGGGATCCTCGCCTTCCTGGGCAGCTTCAATCAGACGAGCCCGTTCCCTTGGATCTTCAGGTTCATCGAGCCAGGCTTTTCCTTCCAGGCTTTCAAACCGCCGCAGGTCTGCATTCGGCACCTGCGTTGTTTGCGCCGCCGGCCGATTGGCCGGGGGAGGCGGCGCAGGCGCCGCTGGGGTTTTTTGCACCTGCGCAGCCTTCCGGGCATTTGCCTCTTTGTTCTTTTTCGCAGTCCTGGAAACGATCAGACTGATCAGAAGCAAGGGTAACAGCCAGCTGAATACGATCTCAAACATGTCAGATCATCTCCCGGAGGTTCAATGGTTCGCTTCCGGCGTTTTCTTGGTATGCGGTGCGGCCTGCTCGGGCGTCGCGGCCTTTGCGATACCCGTCCGCATTTCCGTATCAGCAATGGTGTTCTGCATCTGGTAGTAATCCATGATTCCGAGCCGGCCTTCACGCAGCGCTTCCGCCATGGCGGCAGGGACCTGCGCTTCTGCTTCGACCACTTTTGCGCGCATCTCCTGCACGGAAGCCTTCATTTCCTGTTCTTTCGCAACAGCCATGGCCCTTCTTTCTTCGGCTTTGGCCTGCGCGATCCTGCGATCGGCTTCGGCCTGGTCCATCTGCAGCTGCGCGCCAATGTTGCGGCCCACGTCGATATCCGCGATATCGATGGAAAGAATCTCATAAGCGGTGCCGGCGTCAAGGCCTTTGTTCAGCACGGTCTGGCTGATCAGGTCAGGGTTTTCCAGCACGGATTTGTGACTGCTTGAGGAACCGATGGTGGTGACGATGCCCTCGCCGACACGCGCGATGATGGTTTCTTCTCCGGCGCCGCCGACCAGGTGCTCGATATTGGTCCGCACGGTCACACGGGCTTTGACGCGAAGTTCGATGCCGTTCTGCGCAATGGCAGCCACAGGGGGCGTCTCGATGACTTTGGGAAGAACGCTCATCTGCACGGCCTGCAGAACGTCGCGGCCGGCCAGGTCGATGGCCCTTGCCGTTTCAAAGGAAAGGTTGATTCCCGCCTGTTTGGCGCTGATCAGAGCGTTGATCACTCTTTCGACATTGCCTTTGGCCAGGTAGTGCGTTTCAAGCATGTCGGTCGTGACGTCCAGATCGGCTTTTCGGCCCTGAATGTAGGCATTTACGATTTTCTGGGGCGGAATGCGCCTGAAGCCCATCCCGATGAGGGAGGAAATGCTGACAGGCACGCCGCTTGCCATGGCTGTGATCCACAGTCCAATCGGTACATAATGGAAGAAGACGAGCAGAATGACCAGTACTGCGAGTGCGATGATCAGAATCATCAAAGTGCTTCCGGACATGAAATCCCCTCCTTATCAGGCGTCCGCCTGTTCAATTGGATTGACAACGATTCGGCTTCCCTCAACCTTCTGGATCGTAAGCTTCGTTCCTGCCGGTATAAACTGGCCGGACGCAACGACGTCGAGCCTTACGCCGTCGAATTCAGCGATGCCGGCCGGACGAAGCGGTGTGGCGGCGACACCCATTTTTCCGACAAGGTATTGCATATCTTCCTTCGCACGCTCTTTTTCGAGCTCTTTCAGTCCCCAGCGCCGGAAGAAGGCGCCCTTTGAGGCAGAACGAAGCGAGAAGGTGATGGCGATACTCATCAGAACAACGGCAGCCAATGTCATCCAGATGCCGGCCAAGGCACCGTAATTCGTCCAGACAATGAAGATACTGGCAATCATCAGTCCGGCTCCCGCAAGACCTGGAACGCCAAAGCCTGGCAAAAATACCTCGACCACAAGAAGTCCGACGCCCACAAGCATCGCGATGAGAAGCGGAATATTATCTGCTAAAAATTGCAGGAATGCGTTCATGCGAGATCATCTCCTTTCTTCTGATCCCAGTATACATGTATTTACAAGGAAATGCATCTGCTTTTGCTCCAAAACAGCGTTTTCCTGTTCAAAATGTCACTGGAATCTATGATGAACGGTCGCATGATTATCATAACACGATGCTTTTTTCCGCGTCAACGTCTGTTCGGGGAACAAAGCCTGTCTGCGGGCGGAAATTTGCGTTTTTGCTGTTCTTTCTGCTCAATTGGTGATATACTCACTTTTGCACGATTGATCGAAAGGATGGGCACATGATGAAACGAATCGTACTGACGGGCGGAGGAACCGCAGGACACGTCACTCCGCACCTTGCATTGATCCCGCATCTTCTTAGCGCGGGGTATGAGATACATTATGTCGGCACGCCCGACGGCATTGAGCGCACGATGATGGAAAAAATGGACGGCATTACCTACCACGCTGTCGAAAGCGGCAAGCTGCGCAGGTATTTCGATCTGAAAAACGTCAGTGACGCGTTCAAGGTGCTGAAAGGCTGTTTTCAGGCCGACCGATTGATGAAAGAATTAAAGCCGGACGTCTGCTTCAGCAAGGGCGGTTTCGTTGCCGTTCCCGTCGTCCGCGGCGCATACAGGGCAGGCGTGCCCGTACTCTGTCATGAAAGCGATCTGACGCCGGGCCTTGCCAACAGGCTGTGCGTCAAATATGCCAGGAAGATCGCCTGCACTTTCCCCGAGTGCGCGAAAGCGATGGGGGAAAAGGGCGTCCATACGGGAACGCCGCTCAGAGAGGCGCTGTTCGAGGGCAGCCGTCAGGAAGGGCTGAGGCTTTCAGGGTTTGACGGCAGCAGACCGATCCTGCTTATGACGGGCGGTTCGCTCGGCGCGCAGAGCGTCAACAAAGCGCTGCGGGAAGCGCTGCCGGAAATCACCAAACGCTTTGATGTTGTGCATCTGACCGGAAAAGGAAATCTGGATGAGACGCTGCTGAATCATCCCGCGTACAGGCAGTTTGAATTTGTGACAGACGAAATGCCGCATCTTTTATCCGCTGCCGATATCGTTCTCAGCCGC
>CAMOIA010000119.1 GCA_946615785.1 uncultured Clostridia bacterium | reverse complement strand
ACATTGCCGGCCTTAGCGCTTGCGATCAGCCTGTTCATGCCGTTATTGCCGCCGAGGGAGCCGATCACGCGGACGGAGGTTAGGACCTTCTGATCCACGCCGTCGTTGCACCAGCCGGACATGCGGACATTCAGCGCCTTCACGCCGTGATCCTTCAGATCGCTGATGATGCTTCCGGCGTTGTCGAAGGTCGTCACAGGCACGACGGAGTTGACCGGAACGCCGAATTTAACCACTTTCTTTTCGATCGCGCCAACCAGCTCGACCGACACCGGCATGTCTTCCGAGGCGTCCATTGCGGCAAGGGAAGGATATTTTTCCCGCAGATAATCGCCGTACGCGTTGGCCATATCCACGTAGCTTTCACTGTTCACAAAGCGGTAGCGCTGCACGATGGTGTCCTGCGGCATTTCCTTTTCAAACATGTACACAAGACGCGCGGTCTTGGCGGACACGTTGTAGCGGTCGCTGTGCAGCACGTTGTATTTGGCGCAGATCCAGTTGTAGCTGTTGTAGCGCATGCTGATATCCGCCTGCACGCCGCCGTAGGAAGACGCGCCCTCCATGATGCACAGGAAGGAACCGCCCTGCCGGATCATGCCAAACACCGGGAACGTGTTCTTGGTTTCGCTGACCACCTCAGTGCGCTCAGAGCCGTAATCCCAGCCGTACATGTTGGCGTAATAGCTGTTCTGCGAAAGCTTTCCGTTGTTGAAGGCGATCAGCGCGCCGCCGCCTTCAGGAATGAACATGTAGCCGTTTTCATCGGTTCCGGCGGCGCCGAACATGGGAAGCACGGTCAGATAGGTGATGGGATACGCCGCGCGGTAGCGGATTTTTTCGTAAGGAACACGGACGACAAAATCGCCGTCCTCAAGCGCGTATTCGATTGTGACATTGAATACCGCGTCCGTGTTTTCCTTGGTGCCCGCGACCAGCTGCATATCGTTTTCATAGTCTTCCATGGTGTAGCCGCTGGCTTCCAGGATGGCGGCGATGCTCTTTTTGTTGTTCTCCGAGGTATCGGATTTGAGCACATACAGTTCCTGCTCGGCCAGGGACGGGTACATGGCCAGCAGCTCGTCCTTATCGTCCCTGGTCGCCACCTTGTCGGGCTTGTACAGGGTATAGACGCCCTTCACCTTCTTGGAGTCCTTGTTGCTCATGGTTTCGGTAAAGGCGTTCAGGCGTTCGCTGGTGATGGCGGAGGGCAGAATGTAGATCTTCTCGATTTTGCCCACCGAGTAGGTAACGCTGATCGTGCCGTCCTCAGCCTGATCGATGCTGTACGTGCCGTTTTCGATGGAATACTGATAATTGTTGAAATCGATGTTGCCGCTGGCGGAGGAATAGGTCAGCATCAGTGTGGACTGCAAAAGCGCCTTGTTCGCCGCCACTGCGACCGGATCCTGCGCGGCGTTCGCGGGGTTGGACAGCCATTCCCGCCCCGTCGCCTTTTCGGTCAGCCTGAACTGGGTGTTGGTCGGATCCAGTTCAAACCGCAGATGGTCGTTTTCCATCACGAGCGGCGTTTTTTCGCCTTCATAATAGGAAATGACCGGCGGTTTTGAGGTGTCGACCTCTTTTTCGGAATAGAGCGGAATGCCAACGAAGATCACAAGAGCTGCGATCAGGGCAGCGGCAATCAGCCAGGGAATCAACCGGCGGAGAAAGGATTGCTTTTTCTTCATATTCCTATCCCCCCTTAATACAGTCTGAACACGATCTCACGATACATGGAAACGAAATATCCCAACGCATCGCTGAGAAGGCTGAAGAACACCAGGATCAGGAACAGGATCACCAGGGATCCGAAAACGCTCACCAGAATGAAAACGAGCGTTTTCCCGGGGCCGTAATCGTGAATCTGCATCAGGCCGACAAACGCCAGGAAGAGCGGCCAGATGATGGAAATGCTGTCCAGCACGCTGTAGTACGCTGCCTCGTCAAAGGAGATCACATGGCTCAGAAGGATCATGGGCACCTGGATCAGCACATAGGGCAGCAGCGCATAGCAAAGGCCCATGTAAATGTCCTTGAAGCGTCCCTTGCCGTCGAAGAGCGTGGAAAGGCTCCAGTTCGCAAGGCAGAAAATCAGGAAGGGCGCAAGGAGCGAGGCGCACTGCTCGTAAATGTTGATGTACTGGATGGGCGCGAGAATAAACTGGAAATTCGTGCACATCAGCCGAAGGACGTAGGTGATGAGAAAGAGCGCGAGGAACGTATGCGCCGCGGCAAGGGAACCGCGCTTTTCGTGCACCAGGTCCCAGAAGCCGTCAAAGGGATGAAAAATGACGTAAAAGCCGTAGCGCAGGGTTTCCCCGTACCGTTTCCAGTCGAAGCCCCGGCGCGCGTCTTTGGCCTCAACGAGCAATCTGTCTGCTTTCATACGCCTGCACCTCCCCTTTTATTTTCTTTGTCCATTTGAGCACCAGGGGGATGATCAGCAGCGCCGCGATGATCGCGACGATCCAGCCGATATTCTGTTCCACCATATCCTTGCGGTAATAGCGGTAAGCCCTGCCGTAATTTTCCCGGTCATGCCCCATCTTGAAATAGGACATGGCCTCCTCGTATTTTTCCTCCCGCATCAGGGAACGCCCGATGCCGATGAAGGCCAGGTTGTAATTGGCGTTCAGCTTGAGCACCTCACGCCAGGTATCCGCGCTGCCGTCGTAATCGCCGGCCAGGTATTCCTCGCTGGCTTTGAAAATCAGCGATCCGTATTCCGTGGGCGTGAACACGGTGACCGTGCATTCGTTCTCGTCCAGCACCATAAGGTCCTTGCCCATATGCTCGATGGAAACGGCGGAAAGGAACGCGCCGGCGCTGTTGCCCTTGTTGCCGAAGGCCCAGAGCATGATGCCCTGCGCGTCGTAGCCAAAGAGCCTGCCGCGCGTACGGTCCACGGCGACGTAGATGTCGTTGTCCAGCACCGTGATGTCCTTGAATTTGGACGGCCCGTAATTCAGGCTGCCCTCTACCCAGTCCAGATCGCCGATGGGCGGATACTTATCGTTCTTCACCAGAATATCCGTGCCGATGCTGTTCAGGCGGCGGATGGGCTTTGCGTTGTCGTAGAGAAGGTCGTACTCGCTGAAAACGGTGTTCGTCGCGTAGATGAAGCCTTCCTCGTCCATGCAGATGTTTTCGTATTCCGTCGGCACGAACGACGCCTGCTGATCGCGCTGCTCCTTGGTGGTGAAATACATCTTCCAGACGTATTCCCACAGGCTGTAGGTCACGGGGTTCGCGCCGATGAAGCCTGTGAAGGTGCCGTCGCTTTCATATTTGATGAGGCCCTTGTTCACGTTCGTGGCAAGCACGTACGCGCGCCCCACGGAATCGGCCACGACCTTGGCGGGCAGGAAGGAAAGCGACTGGTCAAAGGTGGAATCGGTGGGTTTGACGAAAGACATCAGGTAGCGGCCTTCGGCGTCCATCTTGACCACGCGGTTGTTGTTCGTATCCGCAACGTACAGGCAGCCTTCCGGATCCACGTACACGTCGTTCGGGCTCGCGAAGGTCGCGGGCTCCGCGCCGTTCACGGTATCGTAGATGCGCACGAGCGTGAAGGCATTGCCGTCCCTGTGGGTCTTAAGGATGCGGTTATTGCCCGTATCGCAGATGTAAAGATCCTCACCCCGCACAAACAGGCTCTGGGGCTTGCGCATCGGCATGTCAAGGCCCAGGGTGGAATTGTAAATCACCGTTTCCACCCGGTAGGCGTCAGGGGAATCGCGCAGTTCGCCCCAATAATCGTAATTGTAGGTATAGGTGCCGCTGTAGCCGTCGTCCACAGCCAGGGCGCCCCCCATCGGCACAAGGGCCAGAAGGAGGCAGGCCAGCAGAAGCGATGATAGCTTGAACCTCGGTTTCACGTTCATTTCCTCCTGTCTTTTGGTTCGACTCAGCCTTTAATCCTTCAGACCGGAACTGGCCATGGTTTCCAGTATCTGGCTTTGGGACAGGATGAAAATGGTAATGGGCACCAGCATGACGATCACCGTGACCGCTGCGGCCTGACCGGTACGGGCGATACCGCCGGCCTGGATCTGCTGCAGGGCGTAGACGAGCGTCTTTTTGTTCTCGGAATAAATGACCGTCGCCGCGTTGGTGTTCCACAGGCTCTGCACGGAGAAGATGATCATGGTGAGCCAGGCGGGCTTGACGTTGGGCATGACGATGTTCCAGAAAATCCTGAATTCGCCCGCACCGTCCAGATGCGCCGCCTCGATCAGCGCGTCCGGCAGGCTTTCCATGAACTGCTTCATCAGGAACAGGCCCATCGGGGCCGCGAACGCAGGCAGCGGCACCGCCCAGTAGGTGTCGATCATCTTCAGCCGACTCATGATCACGTAGTTCGGAATGCCGGTCACGTAACCTGAGAACATGAGGGCCGTCACGATGATCGAAAAAAACGTCTTTCCGCCCGGGAAATCATACTTGGCCAGCACGAAGGCCGCCATGGACGCGATGACGAGGTGGCCGAAGGTGCCCGCGAAGGTGATGAACACCGTGTTCACAAGGTACCTTGAGAACGGCACCCAGCTCTGCCCCATCGTGACGAACAGATCGCTGAAGTTGTCCAGGGTCGGATGCTGCGCGAACACCGTCGGCGGGAAGCGGAACAGTTCGTCCAGCGGCTTTAAGGACGCGCAGATGGAAAACACCAGCGGGAAGGCCATCGCGACCGCAAAGAGCGCCAGCATGATGTAAATGCCAAGGTCGCCCCAGAAGGAACGGTTCGGCTTGCGGCGCTTGGGCGCGATCAGCTTGATGACCGCATAGAACAGGAACAGCACCGCGCCGACGATCGCAAGAAGCCTGACGAGAAGGTAAATGGACAGATACTCATGGTCCGGCGGCATTTCCAGGGTCTCGCCGTTCTGGACGGCGACGTCATACGCGGTGTTCGCGTTGATCCTGAGAATGCAGGCGAAGAAAATGATCGCGATGACGGCAAGAATGATCAGAGCCTTGATCGCGAAGCGCTTTTTGTTCAGCGGCTCAGCCTGCTGCGGCAATTCGCCGCGAAGCACCATCTGCTCGTGGAGGTAATCGCCGCGGGTCTTTTTGACCGGTGCTTTCTGAGACACATTGTTGTTGTTCGTACTCATGTGCCCACCCTCCTCAGCAAGGACTGAATGGCCTTATTGCAAAGAATCATGATCAGGAACAGAAGCGTCGCGATGGCGGAAGCGTAGCCCATTTCGAACCGGGAAAAACCGTAGTCGAACAGGTGGGTGACGATGGTGCGGGCAGCATAGTCCGTGGACGGATAGCCTGCCAGCGCCCTCGGCACGTCGCAGACGTTGAACGCGGAGGTGATGGACATGACCGCGCCGAAGAGCAGCATGGGCTTCATGCTGGGCAGGGTGATGTGATACAGCTCCTGCCAGCGGTTGCGCACGCCGTCCACATAGCCCGCCTCGTACATGCTGCGGTCAATGCCCTGGAAGCCGGCCACGAAGCTCAGGAAGCCCGTGCCCATGCTCATCCACA
>CAMOIA010000118.1 GCA_946615785.1 uncultured Clostridia bacterium | reverse complement strand
TCCACGCGGAAAATGCCGCATTTCAGGTACTGCGTCTCCGGCGAGGCCAGCAGAATGGGGTGATCGCGCCCCTGGGTGCGCCATTCGATCTGCATAAGGCGCGCGTGCGCGTCCGCCGCCGCCGCGTGCACGACGTTTCGAAACGCGTCCGGCAGCATATGCTGGGAGCAGGAGCAGGTGACGAGAATCCCGCCGGGCTTGACCATTTTGATGCCGCGCAGGTTGATTTCCTTGTATCCGCGCTCGGCCGCGGCCACGGCGGCCCGGGTCTTCGTGAATGCTGGCGGGTCGAGGATCACCACGTCGTAGGTATCCCCCGCGTCGGACCTTTCGCGCAGGTAGTCAAACGCGTTCGCCGTAACGAACCGCACGTTTTCAAAACCGTTCAAAGCCGCGTTTTCCGCCGCGCACTGGCAGGCATAATCCGAAATATCCACCCCGACCACTTCGCCTGCGCCATATTTCGCCGCGTGCAGGGCGAAGCTGCCGACGTGCGTGAAGCAGTCGAGCACCGTCTTTCCTTTCACAAAGGGCGCGATGGCCGCCCGGTTTTCCTTCTGGTCGAGGAAATACCCCGTCTTCTGCCCGGCGACGATGTCCACATAAAAGCGGATCCCATTCTCCGCCATCACGACCTTGCCGTCCGGCAGTTTGCCGCGCAGAAGGGCGCTTTCAAGCGGCAGGCCTTCAAGCGACCGCACCGGCACGTCGCCCCGCTCGTAAATGCAGGCCGGGTGCAGCAGATCTTCCAGCGCGTCGCAGATATCCTGCTTGAAGCGGTCCATGCCGAGCGACAGGCACTGCATCACGACAGCGTCCCCAAAGGCGTCGCAGATGACGGCGGGCAGTCCGTCGCTTTCGGCAAAAATGAGCCGGCAGGATTTGAGATCGGCAAACGTTTTGCGGTATTCGACAGCACGGGTGACGCGGGCGCGGATGAACGCGCCGTCAACCGGCTCATCCTGCCATGTGAGGATGCGAAGGGCGATCTGCGACGCGGGATTATACACCGCGCGGCACAGAAAACGCCCGCCCCTTGCCTTTACGGTCACAACATCCCCGGGCTTTGCGGATGCGTCCACATATGAAATATCGCTTTTGAAAATCCAGGGGTGTCCCGAAAAGACGCGTTTTTCCTTGCCCGGATTCAGCACGGCCTCTGCCACAGTCATCAGCTCCTTCCCTATGATTTGCATTATACCACATTTCGACTTATAATGAAGGCTGAATTTCATGATCTGGAGGCCGTACCATGCTCGCCTTTAACCACTGTGCGATTGACAGAACCGTCGTCTGGATCAGCGGCGCGTCAAGCGGTCTGGGCCTTGCCACCGCGAAGGCCTTCCGCAAGGCCGGCTACGCCGTCGTATCCGGCGCCCGCTCCTTCACGGAATGCGCGGACACCGACGTCGGGTATACGCTTCCGCTTGACGTGACGGACGATAATAGCGTTTCCGCATTTGCGCAGCGCGCGCTTTCTCTCTATGGTGCGCCGCACATCCTGGTTCTTTGCGCCGGGATCCTGGTGCTCGGGCCGTTTGAAGAATACACCATGGACGAGGTGAAGCGTGTCATGGACACGAATTATTTCGGACAGGTGCGCATGGTGCAGGCGGCCCTCCCCCATATGCGAAAGCAGGGATTCGGACGCATCGTCCTTTTCTCTTCCATCAACGGCCTTCTCGGCATCGGCTTTCAGGGGGCTTATACCGCATCGAAACACGCGATCGAAGGCTTTGGCGAGGCACTGAGCATGGAAACGCGGCCGTTTGGCATCGAGGTCATGTGCGTGGAACCCGGCGACCACCGCTCCGGAAGCAGGAAATACCGCGCAAAAGGAGGTGCCCTTCGCGAAACTTCGCCGTACTACAGGGCATTTTCCCGCGTCACAGGAATCATCGCCCATGACGAAGAACATGGAAGCGACCCCGACCGGCTCGGGCAAAGGCTTGTGAAAATGATGCAAAAAAAGCGCCTGCCCCTTCGCGTCTGTATCGCATCGGCAGACCAGCGCCTTGCCGTCTGGCTTCACAGGCTGCTGCCGGGCAGGCTTTTCGAGCGCATTCTCGCTATGTATTACAAGGCATGGAAAAAGGATTCCGGAAACAAAAAACGCTAATCCTGCAAACGCTGTGCACATGTCTGGCTTGTTGCCAACCCGCCAAAACATACAGCCTGAGAATGATCGTACTGTATGCTTAAATGCCTGCGCAAGCATAAATCACTTGCCTGCATATTCGCGCTTGCACAGGCGCTTTCCTGAAATAAAAGATACTGACTGCCAATTGTGTTTTTTTGTGGTAAAAAGGCTTGCGCGGCCATAGATCCTGTGTTATAATCACGTTTGTGTCAAACGGACGGTCCGCTGCAGCGCAAAGCGCTGGCATGAACGTCTATGAGGAAAGGAGGACACTCCCATGAGCGAAATCATCCGCTCCATCGAGCAGGCGCAGCTCCGTTCCGACCGGCCCGCGTTCAACGTCGGTGATACTGTCCGTGTACAGGTCAAGGTCGTTGAAGGCAGCCGCGAGCGTCTCCAGGCGTTCGAAGGTACTGTGATCGCCAAGCACAACGGTTCCAATCGTGAAACCTTCACCGTCCGCCGTGTTTCCTACGGCGTCGGCGTCGAGCGCACGTTCCCGCTGCACAGCCCGCGTGTGGATTCCATCACTGTGGTCCGCCGCGGTAAGGTTCGCAGGGCGAAGCTTTACTACCTGCGCAATCTGCAGGGCAAAGCCGCCAAGATCAAGGAAATTCGCCGCTGATTGGAAAAAAAGACCGCAGATGGGTTCATCCCCATGCTGCGGTCTTTTTTGCGTTCGAACGTATTTAGGCGGGCTCCAAAGGAACCGAAAAGAAAGCTACGGGTGCATTTCTTCAATCTGCTCGGCGCTCCTCAGCAGCGTATCGGCCGGGGTGACGATGTTGTTGATCAGGGTATAATCGTATCCGTCCAGAATCAGGACAGCCGTAAGCCCCGTTTCCCTCTGATAATAGACATTCGAGGTCAGGCCGCTGTACCGGCCCTGATGACCGTACCAGGTGCCTCTCGGGTAATCGTTCAACCGGATCGTGCTGAGCCCATAGGGGCTTGGCGCAACCGAGGGCTGATCCGCTTCCATCAGGGCTACGGTGCTCTCCTTAAGGATGCGAACGCCGTTGAGCGCGCCGCCGGAAAGCATCATCTGCGCCAGCTTTGTCAGACCGGACGCATTGATATAGAGCCTGCCGACCGTGTAGCCGAGGTTCCCCTCGGGATCAGCTTTGTTGTTGTATCCACGGTTTATATCCCGCTGCACGGAAATCTGCGTTTTTCCCTTCGGGGAAAGAAGGCTCTGCGTCTTCGTGCCTTTGGGCAGCAAGGAGGGCGTGTAGGCCGCGGTGATGCCGAGCGGTTTGAAAACCATACGGTCAAGATACTGCTGCACGCTCTCCCCCGCGATCGCTTCAATCAGCGCGCCGAACAGGGCGCCGTCAAAATCAGCGTAGGTATACTTCGTGCCGGGGGTGACGTCTTCCAGAAAGATGGGATCATACCCCTTTACGCCGATCCGCGCCCAGTTGACCTTGTAATCGGTCGCTTCGGGAGACAGAGAGGACGTATGGGTCAGCAGCATGCGCGCAGTGATAGGCGCGTCTTTCCAGGCGGGATTTCGAACCTGGAAAGGCAGATAAGTGCTGATATCCTCGTCCAGGTCGAGCTTTCCTTCGTCATAGAGCGTCATAAGGCCGATGGCGGTCACCCACTTCGTGACGGACGCAATGCGGAAGCACGTATCTCCATCAACGCCGCCAAAGGACCACGCCATAAGCGGATTTCCGTTCTTCGATACCATTACCGTTCCGCAGGCCGCACCGCTTGATTTCAGAAAGCTCTGCACCCACGCCGTCAGCTCCCGGCCTTGGGGAAGCATCATCGAATACGCCTCGTTCAATGCTTTTTGCGTCTGGGCGCCCGCGATGCCGTCTGCTTTGAGCCCCATATCCTTCTGAAAGCTGATCACGGCTGCTTTCGTATCGGAATCATACAGGTCTCCGTTCTCCCCGGGATCGTAGCCAAGCCCAGTCAGCATGGATTTGATGCTCCAGACCAGATCCCCGCGGCTGCCGACCCTGACGGTGACGTACTTCTCGTCCGCCAGAGCAGGCGAAATCACCGCATCAAACGAACAGACAATCAGCAGGATCCAGACAAGAACAAGAGCCGCTCCTTTTCGATGCGTCCGCATAACCGACCCCCCGTTTTTCAGGATTTGCCAACCCGCAAAAGACATTCAAAGCGCCTGCGGGATGACCCACAGGCGCTCAAAAAACAATTCAATCAGACAAGCTCGATGATCACGCGCTCGGCAGCGTCGCCGCGGCGGGGGCCCAGCTTGTAGATGCGGCAGTAACCGCCCGCGCAGCCCTTTTCCGCGTTCCTGGCGCGGTATTTGGGGCCGTATTCACGGAAGAGCTTTTCCACCACAGGATGCTTGTTATCCTTGGTGCGCTCGCGGTATTCGCGCTTGTTTTCGTCGTCCTTTTTGGCTTCCTTGATTTCATACAGGTAAGCCATCATCAGGCGGCGGGCATTCAGCTTCTCAGGCAGGTCGTTCACGAAGGTCTGCTTGACGATCTGCTGTTTTTCGTTGTTGAATTCCTTTTCCACCTCAACCGTCTTGTCATAGGTGTTGATGGCAAGGGTGATCATTTTATCGGCGATGGCACGTACTTCCTTCGCCTTCGCTTCGGTCGTCTCGATCCGGCCGTACCAAAGCAGGTTGGTGGTCAGATTTCGAAGCAGCGCCTTGCGCTGACTCGCCGTGCGTCCCAGCTTACGCTCAGTTGCCATGGGGAAATTCCTCCTATCACTCTTCAGTGGGACGCAGCCCGAGGCCAAGCGCCTCAAGCTTCTGTTCCACTTCTTCCAAGCTCTTCTTGCCCAGGTTGCGAACCTTCATCATATCTTCCTGGTTGCGCTGCACGAGCTCAGCCACGGTGTTGATGCCGGCACGTTTCAAGCAATTGTAGGCGCGGACGGACAGGTCAAGGTCTTCGATGGTCATTTCCATCACCTTGTCCTTCTTATCGTCCTCCGGTTCCACGCTGCTTGTGGGCATGGTTTGATCGTTCAGGCCGGTGAACAGGGAAAGCTGTTCGGTCAGAATGCGAGCCGCCTGCGAAATCGCTTCGTCGGGCAGTACGCTTCCGTCGGTCCAAACCTCGAGGGTCAGCCTGTCAAAGTCCGTTTGCTGACCGACACGCGTGTCCTCAATTTCATAATTGACTTTGCGGATGGGCGTGTAGATCGAATCGATCGGGATGGTGCCGATGGGCATGGAGGGGGTCTTGTTCCTGTCGGAAGAAACATATCCGCGGCCATGTTCCATGGTCATCTGAATGTGAAGCTGCGCGCCGTCCGCAAGGGTCGCGATGTGCAGCTCCGGGTTCAGGATTTCGATCTCGTCATCGATCTTGATATCGCCGGCAGTGACTTCACAGGGGCCGATCGCATTGATTTCCGCTCTTTTCCCGTCC
>CAMOIA010000117.1 GCA_946615785.1 uncultured Clostridia bacterium | reverse complement strand
TGCGCCACCAGACCATCGGACACGACAAGGTGAACCAGCTGCGCCACGTGCGCTTTTTCGGCGACATTCACGGCATGGTCGAGCATATGCGCAAGCATGCCGACATTCTCAGGCCCAAATTTGAACTGGTGGAGAACACGCTGGAAACGGAGCTTGGCGGATTGGACATCGCCACGTGGACCAAGCCCCTTGGCGGTTATTTCATCGGCTTTGAAAGCCTGCCCGGGTGCGCGAAGGACATCGTGGCCGCCTGCAAAAAGGCCGGCGTGCAGATGACGCCCGCGGGAGCAACCTGGCCCTACGGCAAGGACCCGAACGACACCAGCATCCGCATTGCGCCCACCTATCCGTCGCTTGAGGACCTTGAAAAGGCCGCGAAGCTCTTTGCCCTGTGCGTGCGCCTGGTCAGCGCGAAGAAGCTTTTCGCCGCATAAAACCGCAAACGGGACTTGAAGTATTTTAGAAACACAAAATATAGAAAAAATTTAATAATTTGTACCAAAAAGCACATACGGAATGCGGTTTCCTGTGTTATAATACAAGCGAGAGCGAAGGCTTTGTTAAACCGTATGTAAAGGGGTGCCGCACCAATGAAAAAAACACGTTTGATCCTTGCGGTCATGCTGGCATTGACCCTCGTCATGGCTATGAACCCGATAACTGCCAATGCAGATATTCTGAACGTTGGAGATCAGGCCAGGGTCACCGCCACGTTCCTGATGTACAGGGCCGGCCCTGGCGTTGAATATACCGCCATGGCACAGTATCCGGCCAATACCATCGTCACCGTTTTGCAGGTGAGCGGAACGGGCTGGTGGTACCGCTGCCGCGTGCCCGACGGGCGCGAGGACGGCTGGATGTTCTACAGCTACCTGCAGAAAGTCGGCGGAACCACCACGACGACCACCCCCGTCGCCGCTGCTGCGGGCGCGGATTACGGCGTGGCGTATGTGATCAGCAACAACGGCAATTTCGTCAATCTCCGTGCGGGCGGCGGCACCAACTACGGCACCATCGCGCAGCTGCCGGACGGCAAAACCGTTACCATGCAGAACAAAGGCGCGGTCTGGAGCTATATCAGCGTGGACGGCAAAGTCGGCTGGGTCATGACCTCCTTCCTGCAGAAGAAGGGCGCAGCCGCCGGCGGAACTGCCACCACGACGGCGCCGGGCGTGGACAACGGCGTCGGCTATACCGTAAAGAACAACGGCAATTTCGTCAATCTTCGTCAGGGTGCGGGATATGACTACGGCATCATCCGCCAGGTTGCGGACGGCACGAAGGTGACCATGATCAGCAAGAACGCCCTGTGGAGCTATGTGAACGTCAACGGCACGAAAGGCTGGATGCTCACGTCCCTGCTTGCCAAGACCGGCACGGCTGCGGCTACGACCGCCGCGGGCGCGGACAACGGCGTCGCCTATACCGTGAAGAACAACGGCAATTTCGTCAACCTGCGTCAGGGTGCGGGCTATGATTACGGCATCATCCGCCAGGTTGCGGACGGCACCAAGGTGACCATGGTCAGCAGGAACGCGGTGTGGAGCTATGTGAACGTGAACGGCACCAACGGCTGGATGCTCACGTCCCTGCTCGCCAAGACCGGTACGGCCACGGCCACGACCGCCGCGGGCGCGGACAACGGCGTCGCCTATACCGTGAAGAACAACGGAAATTTCGTCAACCTGCGCCAGGGCGCGGGCTATGATTACGGCGTCATCCGCCAGGTTGCGGACGGCACCAAGGTGACCATGGTCAGCAAGAACGCAGTCTGGAGTTACGTGAACGTAAACGGCACCAACGGCTGGATGCTCACGTCCCTGCTCGCTAAGGCCGGAACGGCCACCGATACGACCGCCGCGGGTGCGGACAACGGCGTCGCTTACACTGTTTCCAACAACGGCAATTACGTCAACCTGCGCCAGGGCGCGGGCAGCGAATACGGCGTGATCCGCCAGGTTGCGGACGGCACGAAGGTGACCATGATCAGCAAAAACGCGGTCTGGAGCTACGTGAACGTAAACGGCACCAAGGGCTGGATGATGACCTCCTTCCTGACCAAGGCAGGCGCTGCAGCCACAACACCGGCGGCAGGTGCCGACAACGGTGTTGCCTATGTCGTGAAAAACAACGGCAGCTATGTGAACCTTCGCGAAGGCGCGGGGAGCGGCTATGGCGTGATCCGCCAGGTTGCGGACGGCACCAATGTGACGATGATCAGCCGCAATAACGAGTGGAGCTACATCAACGTCAACGGCACCAAGGGCTGGATGATGACCACCTTCCTTCAGAAGAAGGGCACCGCGGCTGCCAACAATGCCGCCGCAGGAACGAACGCGGGCGCCAAATATGTCATCAGCAACAACGGCATGTTTGTGAACCTGCGCGCAGGTGCCGGCAACGGTTACGGCATCATCAAGCAGATCAAGGACGGCACCACGGTGACCATGGTGAATATGGGCCCCCAGTGGAGCCAGATCCTGGCCGACGGCAGCACCGGTTTTGTGATGACCAACTTCCTCAAGAAAAAGTAATGCGCACATTCAGCAGGACAATCAAAAGGATCGGGGCAAAAAGCGCTCCGATCCTTCTTTTGACCTTGATCATATGCCTATCTTCTGTGTCGCGGGCAGACGCGGTGCGGGATATGCTGACGAGAAGCGAACAGGGGTTACGCATTCGCGGCGGCATCCATTTTGACATGCTTCCGGAAGAAGTGGAAAGCGTCGAAAGGGAAAACGGCCTGCATGATTCGCAAATTCCGCGCGCCTTTACCCTTTCCTGGAACCGGCTGGAGTACAGCGCGGAAGGCGCGTCGCTCGTTTACCGCTTTGAATCCCTGGACGGTCTCCGTCTGCAGGAAATTCTCTGGAGCGAAACAACGGGGGATCAGGGGGACGCAAAGTTCGACGAGTGGCGCTCGGCGCTCTGCGACGCTCTGGGTGCGCAGCCGATGCAGAAAAAACTGCCCTGTTCCACGAAAAACCTGCGTGCTTTCGACGAACGGCTTTTCATGAAACAGGGCGCGTTTGTGATTGCGCTCTCCCAGTGGCTCATCCATGTGGACGAGGGGGACGCGGCGGTGGATCTGTACCTGTGCCGAAGCGTGAACGGAGAAATACAGCTGCGTCTTGGGATCATGCTCCTGTCAGATCCGGAGAGCGCTGAAAACCGTGTGGCGCTTACAAACCCATAAGCCTTAAAGCTTTACCGGGAGGGTGCCGCTCGGGATGCGTTCCCCGCTCAGCACCTTTCGGACGCTTTCAAGCGACGTTTGGTTGTACGCAAAGGCTGCGATGCCGCACACGCCTTTCTTTAGCAGTTTCAGTTCATAAGGATCGCGAAGGGTGATCACGGCGGTCGGCATTTCAAGCGACATCAGCGCCTGCATCAGCCTCTCCTGTCCGGGATACCTGAGCGCGCTCACGGTGCCGAGGAAAAGGGCGTCGCAGTCCTTCGCCTTTGCGACCGCGTTTTCAATTTCTGCATCCGTCGGATCGATCGATACAAGAAGTCCTTCGCCCCCGAACGCCTTTGTCATCGCGCCCGGGAAGGTCAGCGAGGGATCAAGGGCGTCGCTCACCTTTGCGGCGAGGTTCGGCACCGGCGCGACGAAAAGCGAGCGTTCAGTCGGTCTTGGCATTTCGCCGCCGATCCTGCAGATGGCGCTGTCCATCATCGCCTGCGCGGCGTCAAAGTGTTCCTTTGTGCCCACGCGGCTCAGATCACCCAGGAAGGTCGGCGCCATCTCGCGGTACCGCATCACGCGGCTGGCGCTTGCTGTCATTTCATCCATGTCGAGGCGGCCCTGCTCAGCTTCCTGCATCACCCGCTCCCACGCCTCAAGCATCAGGTCCATGCTGTGGCTCACCAGAACGATGTCCACGCCGGCTTTTACGGCGGCAAGGCAGCCTTCCACGGTGCCGTAGTATTCCTTGATGGCGTTCATCATCATACAGTCGGAGAGGATGAGCCCTTCAAAACCGAGTTTTTCCCGCAGAAGCCCCGTCATGATGGTTCTTGACATCGTGGCGGGGATTTTTTCGTTTTCAAGCTGCGGGAAGAGGATATGTGTGGTCATGATGGCGTCTGTTCCGGCGCGGATCGCGGCCTTGAAGGGAACGAGCTCCACCTTTTCCATCTCTTCAAACGGCTTATCTACCAGCGGAAGCGCCAGGTGACTGTCGACGTTGGTGTCACCGTGGCCGGGAAAATGCTTCGTGCAGCTGTAAATGCCGGCGTCATGCAGGCCAAGGATCGCCTGCGCGCACGCTTTGCCGACGCGGGAGGGATCGTCGCTGTAGGAACGGACGCTGATCACGGGGTTCAGGCGATTGCTGTTCACGTCCGCGACCGGCGCCAGATTCATGTTGATGCCGACAGCGGCGAGCTCTTCTCCCGCAATCCGGGACGCAGCGCGGATATCCTGCCCGCCCGCGGCCAGCGCCATGGCGCCAGGCATCAATACGGCGTCGGCCGGCATGCGCCGGACGGTGCCGCCTTCCTGATCGGCCATGATAATGCCGGGGCGTCCTGTTTCCGAAAGAAAAATCGCCTGCAGTTCTTCGCAAAGGGCGCGAACCTGCGCGGCGGAGGTGATGTTATGGGAAAACAGGATCACGCTGCCGATCTGCGTTTTCCGGACGAAAGCACGAAAATCCTTCGGCACTTCAGGGGTCGCAAATCCCACGCAAAAGCGCTGGCCGACAATCTGTGACAGCGTCATACTCATAAAGCCCCCCTTATGATGATTTTATTTTTTCCGAAACGGAAATATCCCCTTTGCCCAGTCCGCGACGCGGTAGGGCAGGGTCTGGTGTTTCCGCACGGCGACGGAGGCTTTGAGCCTCCCCTCGTGGTATTCCTGGTTGTCCGGTTCCATCCTGACCGCGTACTGGAAGGCCTGCAGCGCGCTTGCATACTGCCCGAGCTCCATGAGGATCTTCCCCTGCAGGCCGTACCATTCGGCGTCGTGCGTCTCCACATGGCTCATCTGCACCAGCGCCTTTTCAAGCTGCCTGCTTTCAAGGTAGCTTCTCGCCATGGCCAGCGCCTTTTCACGGGGAATGACCACGTAAACAGGCTTTGCTTTTGCGGCGTATTTCAGCGCCTCGCGGTAGGCGAGGTTCAGCCGGGTCATTTTCTCCTGTGCGGCGTCCTGCGCGGCCTGATCGGTAAAAAGATCGGGATGGCAGGTCTTCGCAAGTGAATGATAAGCCTGCCGGATCTCCGATTCGACGGCGCCGGTGGGTGGAAGCCCAAGGGCTTCAAACGCGCTTGAAGCGCTCATGGCTGCGCTCATGGTGCTTAAATCCTTTCACGTCGAATGTCCGCGCCGAGGCCGCGGAGCTTTTCCTCAAGCCGTTCGTAGCCGCGGGTAATAAAGCCCGGTTCGTAAATTTCCGTGGTGCCTTTGGCCATGAGTCCGGCCACGACCAGCGCCGCGCCGGCACGCAGGTCGGTTGCGGTAACCGGCGCGCCGTACAGTTCCGTGACCCCTTCGATGATCGCCGTCTGGTCGAGAATGCGGAT
>CAMOIA010000116.1 GCA_946615785.1 uncultured Clostridia bacterium | reverse complement strand
TCGGATGATCGAAAATCACATGGCCGCGCTCGAAGCGCGTTTTGAGGAGCTGACGGAAGCGCTCGCCCAGGGGGAAACGGTTTCCGACATCAAAAAATACCAGTCGCTGCTCAAAGAGCGCAGCGAAATCGAACCCAAGGTCGCCGCCTGGCAGGCGTACAGCCGCATCCTGGAGGAGCTGGACGAAGCCCGGCAGATGCTCAGCGACCCGGACATGGCAGGCATAGCGGAGGAAGAAATTCCACTGCTGGAAGAGAAAAAAACGGCGCTGTACCGCGACATGCGGCTGATGATGCTCCCCCATGACGACCGCGACGACCGGAACGTGATCATCGAAATCCGCCCCGGCGCAGGCGGGGACGAGGCAGCGCTGTTCGCCGCGCTGCTGCTGCGCATGTATCAGCGCTACGCCGAGCGGCACAGGATGCGGTTTGAGCCCGTTTCCGTCAGCGATACGGAGCTTGGCGGCGTCAAGGAAGCCGTTGTCATGCTTTCCGGTCACGGCGCGTACAGCAGACTGAAATTTGAAAGCGGCGTGCACCGCATCCAGCGCGTGCCGGTCACGGAGGCCGGCGGACGGATCCACACCTCCACCGCGACGGTGGCGGTGCTGCCGGAAGCTGAGGACGTGGAAGTGGACATCCGCGCCGAGGACGTGCGCATCGACACCTACCGCGCCTCCGGTCACGGCGGACAGTATATCAACCGGACGGACAGCGCAGTCCGGCTGACGCACCTGCCGACAGGACTGGTTGTGACCTGCCAGGATGAAAAGAGCCAGCTCAAGAACAAGGAAAAGGCCTTTAAGGTGCTGCGCAGCCGTCTGTACGACCTTTTGCAGGGGCAGAAGGACGCCGCCTATGCTGAAAACCGCCGCAGCCAGGTGGGCACGGGCGAGCGCAACGAGCGCATCCGCACCTACAATTTTCCGCAGGGCCGTGTAACCGATCACCGCGTGAACCTGACCCTCTACCGCCTGGACGAAGTGGTGGACGGGGACCTTGACGAACTGATCGACGCCCTGTTCCTGAACGAGCAGGAGGAAAAGCTGAAAGCCCTGCAGCTATAAACATTGAACACCGACGACGGGAGGCCATTATGCGCGCAGTGGTGCAAAGGGTAACGGAAGCAAGCGTCGAAAGCGAAGGAACGCTTTCCGGCGCGATTCAAAAAGGGCTCATGGTGCTGCTTGGCGTGGAAACAGGCGACACCGACAAGGACGCCGTCTATATGGCGGGAAAAATCGTCAAGCTGCGCGTCTTTGACGACGCGGACGGCAAAATGAACCTGAGTGTCAGGGACGTGGACGGCGAGGTGCTGTGCGTAAGCCAGTTCACCCTGCTCGGCGACGCGAGGGGGCAGAACCGGCCCGGCTTCACCCGCGCGGAAAGGCCGGAGGAAGCCGACCGGCTTTACGAGCGCGTATGCGATGAAATCATGGCGCAGGGCGTCAGCGTCGGCCGGGGCGTTTTCCGCACGCACATGCAGGTGCGCCTTGTGAACGACGGCCCGGTCACCATTTTGCTCGACAGCCGGAAGACGTTTTAGGAGAATTTGCCATGATCAGGCTCAAAGCCCTTACCGTCGGCCCGCTTGGAACGCGCTGCTATATCCTCTTTGGCGACGAGGACCCCGAAAAGGCCCTGATCGTCGACCCGGGCGACGACGCCGATGCCATTCTGGGCGCCCTCGGAAATGCAGCCGTCGCCGGAATCCTTCTGACGCACGGGCATTTTGACCACACCGGCGCCGTCACGGCGTTTCCCGACGCACCCATGTACCTCGGGCGCGCAGATATCCCCATGCTGAACGATCCAACGCTGAACGTCGGCGAAATGTGCCGGGATTTCCGGCCGCGGCGCACGGACGCCATCGCCCTTGACGGCGGGGAGCAGCTCACCTTTTCCGGTTTTTCCGCGCCCGTCACGGTTCTTTCTTCGCCGGGCCATACACCCGGCGGGCTTTGCTATCTTCAGGAAGGCAGGCTCTTTACCGGCGACACGCTCTTTTGCCGCAGCTACGGGCGCACTGATTTTCCCGGCGGGGATGAACGCGTGCTTTGGGAGAGTATCCGATCCATCCTCTCCCTTCCGGGCAATCCGGAGGTCTTTCCCGGCCACATGGAAACGACCACCCTGGACCGGGAGCGGGCGTGGTGGCATTTCGGAGGGCAGGCATGAACGTTTTTGTCAAAACCCCGACCCCCGCGTTCCTGAACGACATTCTGGACGTGGTGCGCGTGTTTGAGGGCAGGCCCGTGGAAGCCTCGCACGACCAGGCCGCGTATGCGATTGTGCATACGGAAGAAACGAATGCGGAAAAACGCACCGTACAGGTTCAGCTCGCCGAAAACGAACATGCGTATGCCTTTCAAAAAGAAGGCGCCGTTTCCTCAGATCCCCTTGTGGACAAAAGGCTGCACAAACGGCTTTTGAAGCAATGCGTGTTCGAGGTCTGTCTTGCGCGCTACCAGGTTTCCCCGCCCTGGGGCAGTCTGACCGGCATCCGCCCCACAAGGCTCATGTATATGGCCATGGACGACGGCATGACGATCGAAGAAGCGGAGGCTTTTCTTCGCAGTGATTTTCATGTCAGCGAAGAAAAAAGCAGCCTGCTTTCCGAAATCATCCGGACGCAGGCGAAAATCCCGCCCCAGGCGCAGGGCGAAATCGATCTGTACTGCGGCATTCCCTTCTGTGTCAGCCGCTGCGCCTATTGCTCGTTTCTCTCCGGCGTCGTCGGGGACGGCAAGCTGCTCGCGCCCTATGTGGACGCGCTGCTCTGCGAAATCCAGGCGGTAACAAGGCTGTTACACGACCGGAATCTTCGCGTGCGCGCCTTTTACATGGGCGGCGGCACGCCGACGAGCCTTCCCGCGCCGATGCTCTCCAGGGTGCTGGACGCGCTTGCGCCGCTCACAGACGGCGCCAGGGAAAAAACCTGTGAAGCCGGCCGTCCGGACACCATCGACCGGGAAAAGCTGCGCCTTCTGTCCGCCCACGGCATCGGGCGCATCAGCGTGAACCCGCAGACCATGCACGACGAAACGCTTTCCCTGATCGGACGGCGCCACACGGTGCAGGACACCCTCCGCGCCTTTGCCCTGGCCAGGGAAGAGGGCTTTCGGGATATCAACATGGACCTCATCGCAGGCCTTCCCGGTGAAAACGAGACGATGTTTGAAAGGAGCTGCGAGGAGATCGAACGCCTCTCCCCGGAAAGCCTCACCGTGCACACGCTCGCCATCAAGCACGCAAGCCTTCTGCACCTGTGGGAAGCCAAACTTCCGGACGGCGACATGGCTGCCCGCATGGTGCGCCGCGGGCGCGAAGCCGCGGCCGCCATGGGCATGAAGCCTTATTACCTTTACCGGCAAAAATACATGGCCGGAAACCTTGAAAACACCGCCTATGCCCTTCCGGGATGTGAAAGCCTGTACAACATCGGCATGATGGAGGAAACGGCGGACGTTGTCGCCGTGGGCGCCGGCGCGATCTCAAAGCGCGTGAACACCAAAACAGGCAAGATCCTGCGCGCGCCGAATGTTTCTGACATCGGTGAGTATATCAGCCGCGTACCGGAAATGACAAAGCGCAAGGAAGCGCTGCTGGACGCGGAAATCTGATTTCCGGAGGGAAAAGGCATGCTGAAAAAAAGAACCTTCCTTTTAGCCGCATTCCTGTCGCTCGCCTTTTTGGCACTGATTTCCGCCAAGGCTGAAACCAGCGGCTTCTGCGGCCCGCAGGCAACCTGGGCATATGACGGGAAGACCATCACCATTCGCGGAAGCGGACCCATCTGGGATCAACCGAGGTACGAAGAACCTCACATTCCCCGTGAAATCTGCCGGGAGGCGCAGGCCCTTGTGATTGAACCCGGCATCACCGTGATCGGCGACGAAGCCTTCAGAGACGCCTATGCGCTTGCGCACGCCGAAATACCATATACAGTCACACGCATCGGGGCGGAAGCGTTCGCAGACGCCGGTCTTCATGAGATCGTCCTTCCGGAGGGCGTCACAACGATCGGAGCCAATGCGTTTGAAAGCTGTGATCATCTGGTCCGCGCCGTCTTTCCGGCCTCCCTGCAATCCATCGGGTCATTCGCGTTTTATGCGTGCAACGGCCTGACGGAAATCACCCTGCCGGGCAGCGTTCAGATTGGCCGTTTGGCATTCAGCAGCTGCAAAAGCCTGTCAAGCGTCGCGCTGTGCAAGGATGCATACCTGAAGGACAACGCCTTCTTCGACTGTGAAAACTTAACCAGCTTTACCGCGGAAGGGACGCTCGACGCAGAAATCAATCCGTTTTACGGCTGCAAAGCGCTGTTTGATGAAAACGGATTGATCATCATTGGCAATACGCTTTACAGCTATGACGTATCCCGCCCGGAGACGGACGTGATCGTCCCTGAAGGCGTCGAACGCATCGTCGCGCGTGCATTTTCCCCTTCAGAATCAGAACCGTCCCCCGCGCTGACGCGGATCACGCTCCCCGATACCCTCCGCAGCATTGGCGATTATGCCTTCGCGGGGTGTGAAAACCTGCGCGACATCACGCTTCCGGACACGATAACGGAAATCGGCTTTTCCGCGTTTTGGAACTGCAGTCTCCTGTTTGAAAACACCGGCGGGTTCCTGACCTGTCAGAACGCGCTGTACGGCTATACCGGACAGGAAACAACCGTCCGCGTCCCGCAGGGCATCACGGAGATCGCCGACGGCGCGTTTCAATCCGGCAGGTGTCAAACCGTGATCCTTCCGGAAGGCGTTACCCGCATCGGAAAAAAAGCGTTTGCCGATTGTGATCAGCTGTCAAGCATTCTTCTACCCACCACGCTGAAAACGATCGACGCCTGGGCATTCAAGCATTGCGACCGCCTGTCGTCATATGCCTGCCGTTCCACAGCGGGACAAAGCGAACACTTTTTTATGGAAAACGGCATTCTTTTCAGGTATTATCTTCCCAGTTCCGTCACAAACCTCACCCCGCAGTCGTTGGCGGAATCGGGACTATGCGCCATGATCGTGCCGGATCTGGACATGATTGACGATCAAATCGAAGCGGAGCGTTTTGCTGGAAACAGCCTTTTCTGTCTCCGCTTCAACGGAAGCACCATTCAAAGCCGGGCTTTCGCGGACTGCAAAAACCTTAGGGTCGTGATCGTGGGAAGCCAGCATGCTGCCATCGCCGACGACGCATTTGAAGGGTGCAGTCCTGATCTTCTTTTCATCCGGATGCCTGTAACGGCACCCGATGAAATCGACAAGATCGAGCAATACGCCATGGACCACGGTTTTCAGTATCAGGAAGGTTTTTCAGAATACCCATAAGATCGAAAGGAGCGTTAAAATGCAGTCACCCCATCTGATCCTCTCCCCCAAAGTCGAAGCGGCGCTGAACGCGGGCAAGCCCGTGATCGCGCTTGAAAGCACCATCATCAGCCACGGTATGCCCTATCCGCAGAATGTGGAAACCGCGCTCAAATGCGAAGCCACGGCGCGGGAAAACGGCGCGGAGCCGGCCACCGTCGCCATTATCGGCGGCAAGCTATGCGCAGGCCTGACCGAAGATCAGATCGATTATCTCGGC
>CAMOIA010000115.1 GCA_946615785.1 uncultured Clostridia bacterium | reverse complement strand
GTCGGTCGGCGTTTTCTTCGTGACCACGACGGCACATCTTTCGCCCCAGGCGGCATCAAGGGAAAGAAGGACGGGCTCGTTTCCGCCGAGCAGGCGTGCACTTGCACGGCCGTCCGGCATTTCCTCTGCGGCCTTAGGGCCTTTCCAGCACACGGCCTGTCCGCCGGTCCGCACGAGGGGCAGCAGGTATTCAAAGAGCACGTTCAGCGGGGCGACCGCGCGGGCCACGGCAAAATCGAACTGCTCCCGGAGGGGCCCGCGCCCGGCGTCCTCCGCGCGCAGGCAGTGCACGGTGACGTTTTCAAGCTCCATTTTGGAAACGCATTCACGGAGAAAAGCACAGCGCTTTTCCTGCGCCTCGATCAGCGTCACCTGAAGCTGCGGCAGGCAGATCGAAAGCGGCAGGCCGGGAAACCCGGCGCCGGTCCCGACGTCGGCAAGGGATCCGCGCACGTCTTTTATGGCGCGCAGCGGCAGAAGGGAATCGGCAAAGTGCCTTTCGTCCCACTCCGCTTCGCCGACGTTGGTCAGATCCATCTTCGCGTTCCATTCCCGAAGAAGGCTTCTGTAGATTTCAAAACGCCCAAGGCAGGTTTCGTCCGCCTCAAGGCCGAGGTCCGCAAGGGTTTTGAGAATGCTCACGCCCGTTTCCTCCCCGTGATGGCTTTCAGCTGCAGGATGCGCAGCATCATGGTTTCAAGCGCGGCGCCGTCGTTCACCTGTCCGGATTTGGCCAGGTATTCGGTATCCGTGCAGGCGGCGCACATGCGCCTTAGCAGTTCAGAGGATATGTTCCGTCCGGACGCGGCGGCGGAGCGCACCGCAAAATCGGGAATGCCGAGCGTTTCTTTGATTTCAGCTTCGCTTTTGCCGTCCCGCAGCATTTCTGCGGTATAGTATACGCGCCTGCATTGTTCCGCAAGCAGGTTTAACAACATCAGCGGCTGGTCTCCGTCGAGGATCAGGCGACGCTTTAAGAGAAACGCCTGCTTTCCGTCCCCTGCAAGGAGCGAATTTGCCAGGTCGAACACGCGCGCTTCTCTTGTTGGAATCGCAACGGCGCGGATGTCCTCCTCCGTGATCCCGTTTCTTCCTTCGGTATAGCTCACCAGTTTTTCAAGCTCGCCGCTCAGCGTATCCATGCTGGGCCCCACGGTGAAAACCATGGCAGCCGCGGCGGGCCCCGGAAGGGTTTTTCCGCGCTTCTTCGCTTCCTGTGAAAGCCATTTTTGCGCTTCTCCGTCGGTCGGCCGGGCACACGTGACGCACAGCGCGTGCTTTCTGAGCAGCTTTACCATCCGGCGCCGCTCGTCCGCCTTGCCGCGCAGGACGAAGACCACCGTGGTTTCCGCCGGGATCCTTGGAAGATATTCCTCCATTTTCTCAAGGGCCTTCTCTTCGTCAAATTCCGTCACCTTGCCCGAAAGCAGCGTGCTGTCCTTCACGATCACAAGCCGCCGCTCGGACATGAAAGGGACGGTTTCCGCGGCCGCAATCAATTCATCCGGCGCGGGATCGCGCAGGGAAGAGATGTTCATGTCCGGAAAATCCTGCCCGACCGTGCCTTTGAGCGCTTCGACGGCAAGGCGCTTGGTGTACTCCTCCTCGCCTTCGAGCAGAATGCAGCCGTAGCGGCGGCCCTGTTTAAGGCTGCTCAGCAGCGCGTCCACCGGTGTGGCGCCTTTTTTGGCGGCGGGTTTTTCGCTTTCTTTATTCATCGGCCGGGCTCCTTTTTATGGAGATGGAGAGAGAAATGGGGTGATCTCAAATTCGCCGTTCTGCAGGCGAACACGGATCGCGCCGGTTTCATCCGTACGAAGGACGGCGCTTCCGCTTTTTTTCAGCCTGTCAAGCGTCGCGCCGCTTGGCAGATACTGGCCGCTTCGGCAGGTAATGATCGAAAGACGCGGCGTGGTTCCGGCGAGGAAGGCCTCTTCGGTGGAGTCCGCGCTGCCGTGATGCGCGACTTTCAGGATATCGGCGTCCGCCGCGGCGTAGGGCTCATACTTTGCCGTGAGGTCGCCTGTGAACAGGATGCGCACGCCTTGAGCCTCGCATAGGACGGTCATGGAATAATCGTTCGGATCCTGGCCGGTGCGGATGTGTTCCCGAACCGGCCACAGAATGTCAAAACGCGCGCGGCCGGTGGAAAAGGAGTCGCCGGCGGCGAGGGTTTCAACGGGAATGCCCGTTTCCCGGGCCTTTTCCAGGACTTTCGCGGCCCCTTCGTCGATGCGCTGCGCCTCGGCGAGCGGCGCAATGATGATTTTGCCGATCTCGACCCGGTCGGCGATCAGGTCCAGAACGCCCGCGCAATGATCCGTATGCAGGTGCGTCAGCAGCACGATATCCGCCCTTCTGCCGACGGAGAGCAGATAGGCTGCCAGGTCGCTGCCGTTTTCGCCCGCGTCGATCACGACCGTCGCAGGCCCGTCCTCGATCAGGGCGGCGTCGCTCTGCCCTTGGGAAAACTGGATATAGCTTACCCTGCCGTCGCGCTGCGCGAGCGGGATGAGGACGCCGGCCAGAGAGAACGCGCAGGCCAGCGCCAGCCGCTTATTTCGCGGAAGCGCGCAGTAGCGCGTCGTGAGGAAAAGGATTCCGATCAGGGCGCAGGCGGAAACGAAGGGAAAGGCGGTGACGGAGATATGGGAATACGGCGTTTCGGAAATGGCCCTGGAGACCGGAATCATCCAGGCGGCAAGCACGTGCAGAAAGGCTGCGAGCGCCTGACCGAGGGGCAGACAAACGATGCCGAGCACGGTCAGCAGGATGAAGGCCGGCAGGAGCGCCGCCATGACAAGGCAGGCAAGCGGGCTCAGGACGAGCCCTGAGAGGGAAACGCTGTGGAAAAGGCCCGCGCCTGGGATCAGCACGGCGAGCGAGGCCGCCGCGGTCACGGAAAGCGCTTCCCGTACAGCGCGGAAGGGAATGAAACGAAGCGCTTTGCCAATCGGTTCCCGCAGCATGATGATGCCGAGCACCGCCGCGAAGGTCAGCTGAAAGCCCGCCGCCATCACCTGCAAGGGCGAAACGAGCAGGATCAGAAGGGCCGCAAGGGAGAGCGTGGAGAGCGGATCCGGCGGCCGCCGGACGATCCGCCTGAGAGAGGCGAGCAGGATCAGCACGGACGCTCGCACGACGGAGGCGGTGAACTGCAAAAGCGCGGAATAGAATAGAAGCAGCAGGAACAGGACGGCTGACTGTCCTTTGACGCCGACGCCGAGGCGCCTGAGCAGCCATTGCACGAAGACGGCGATCATGCCGACGTGCAAACCGCTCACCGCCAGAATGTGGGCGATGCCAAGGTTGCGGAAGGCCTCGACGGTATCCTCTTCCAGTCTGTCGCGCACGCCAAGCAGCAGCGCCTCAGGCCAGGGCGCGTCCGCGCCGAAGATTTCGTCCATGCGGGACAGAAGAATGGACCGCAGGCGGAAGATATGGCCGGAGAGGCTGACGGAAACTTCCTTTTCCAGCACAGGGTCGCTGCAGCCGGAAATCGCCGCCCGGAAGCCGCCCTGCAAAAGATAGAGCCTGAAATTGAACCCATACGGGTTTACCTGGCCCTGCGGGGTGTAGGCGCTGGCTGTGAAGGTGATCCTGTCCCCGTCATAGAGCGAATCGGAAAGCTGGATGAGCGTTTCGTCCTCGCGGGGATAGAAGGTCCAGTAGGCTTTTCCAAAATGCGTCCGGACGCCTTCGCCGTTCACCGCTTCGGCGTCCCTCAGCGTGACGCGGACAGATCCGTTTTCCCGTTTTGCCGCTTCGCCTTCCACAATGCCGCTGACGCGGAAGAGGCCCGGCGGCAGAAAAGGCGTTCGCATGATCGACGCGGATACAAGGGCGGAAAGGAAAAAAATCAGAAGCGAGAGCGCATACACGAGGGACTTTCCCTGCTTTTTCATGACCGCGCCCAGCAAAACGCAAACGGCCGCGCCGATGATCAACGGAAGGGTCTGCACCGAAAGGACGATGCCTGCCGCAAGCCCGAGGATCAGAAAGAGCGTACAGGCTGCGAGCGGCCTCCTTGGCGCAAAGGGATACGCGGCGGTTTTCATGTTCTTTGCAGCGTATACACGCTGCCTACGCGGTCCCGCCAGGCCAGCTCCAGAAAAATGTCCGCTCCCGGGGTCAGTCCCCTGGCCCTTGCCGCCTGGCTCACGGTTTCGAGCGCAAGATCAGGGGTGTTGTTTTCACCGCTAAGATGGCCCAGGATAAAGTGGCGGCTGCCGGTGTCATAGAGCATCATGGCGGCGTCCGCACAGTCGTCGTTGCTTAAATGCCCGCTTCGCCCGCGGATGCGCTGCTTGAGATGGGAGGCGTAATGGGGGTTGACGGATAACATTTCGGGGTCGAAATTGCTTTCCAGCAAAATCAGGTCGCATCCGGCCAGCGCTTCCAGAACGCTTTTGCGAAGGTAGCCCATGTCGGTAGCTACCGCGGCGCTGTAACCGTCCGCGAAGACGCGGAAACCGACCGGGTCCGCGGCGTCGTGGGGGATGGAGAAGGGGGAAAAGCTCATGGAGCCGATGAAAAAATCCTCCCCGGCTATAAACTCCCTTTTCAGGTCGGACGGAATGGTGCCGACCTGCCCGGGCATGGCTTTCCAGGTGCCTTCGGTGCAGTATATGGGCAGATGATAGCGCCGCGCGAGCACGCCGATGCCTTTGATATGATCAGAATGTTCGTGGGTGACCACGATGGCGCTGATGTTTTCGATCTGTGCGCCGATGGATTTCAGCGCGTTTTCGATGGCTTTGCCGGTCAGACCCGCGTCGATCAGCACGGCGGTGCTGCCCGCGGAGATGAAGGTGCAGTTTCCGCTTGAACCGGAGTAGAGAGGGCAGAAGATCATGCCGCTGTTCCTTTCAATACAGAAGATTCTTTTCCAAATGAAAAGCGGTCACGGCGTGCCGGGGTGCTTCGGCGTTTCCCCGGTGTCCGGATGGATGCATACGGATCGGGCTGTTTTCAGTCTGGTGATGCCGTCCGGCGTTTCGACGGACGGAAGCTTTCCGTTGATCATTTTGAACGCCTCTGGGAACAGTCGATGGCTGTGGCAGGCGCTGCCCGCACGTCCCTTTCAGTTTATCATTTCGTTCTCGGACCGTCAATCGGCTCGCATGGAAAATGGGGATGTGCCCCTGAACGGAAAAAGCACCGGGCGAAAAAACAATTGTCACCCTTCAGGAAATGGGGTAAAATAGAACAGGAAAAGAACAAAGCCGCTCTGTCAGGAACGGTGCGGTTCTTTTCCGGAGGCCGTCCGCCGCATGTCCAAAGCGGTTTTTGCAGGAAAAAGAGAGGTAATGCGTATGAAGCTGCTGTCCGTCGCCATTCCGTGCTATCAGTCCGAAAGCTATATGGCGCACGCCATCGAAAGCCTGCTTCCGGGCGGGGATGACGTGGAGATCCTCGTTGTCGACGACGGCTCCAGGGACAATACATCGGCCATTGCCGACGAATACGAGCGGCGATATCCCGGCATCGTCCGTGCCATTCACAAGGAAAACGGCGGACACGGGGACGCCGTGATGACGGGGCTGAAAAACGCGACCGGGCTGTATTTCAAGGTGGTCGACTCGGACGACTGGG
>CAMOIA010000114.1 GCA_946615785.1 uncultured Clostridia bacterium | reverse complement strand
ACCGCCGACCGCGTGACCATCGACACCCTCTCCTTTGAAGAAGGCGCTTCGCCCGTGATCTGGGAGAGCGAGGACGGCATGACCTTTGAAATGTCGGAAGGCGGAAGGAAAGAGCGCGGCACCACCGTGGTTCTGCACATCATGGAGGACGAAAAGGAGTTTCTGGACGGGTACCGCGTGCGGGAAGTGCTGGAAAAATACTGCGGGTACATGAACGTGCCAATTTACCTTGAGGACCTCTCCGCCAAGGCGGAAGAAGACAAGGAAAAAGCGGAAGACGAAAAGAAAGCGGACGAAGGCGCCGAACCTGAAGTCAAGGACGTGGAGCCGCCGAAGGAAAAGCCCATCAACGACGTATCCCCCCTCTGGCTCAAAAAGCCGAAGGACTGCACGGACGACGAATACAAGGAAACCTACCGCCGCCTCTTCCACACCTTCGAGGAGCCGCTTTTCTGGATCCATTTGAACGTGGACTATCCCTTCAACCTGAAGGGCATCCTGTATTTCCCCAAGATCCGCAAGGATTTCGGCGGGCAGGACGGGCAGATCAAGCTGTTTAACCGCCAGGTGTTCGTGGCGGACAACATCAAGGAAGTGATTCCGGAATTCCTGATGCTGCTCAAGGGCGTCATCGACTGTCCGGACCTGCCCCTGAACGTGTCCCGCTCCTTCCTGCAGAACGACGGCTACGTCAAAAAGCTCTCCGCGCACATCACCAAAAAGGTCGCGGACAAGCTCAATTCCCTCTTCAAGGACGCAAGGAACGAATATGAAGGGTATTGGGACGACATTCATCCCTTTGTGAAATTCGGCTGCTACAAAGACGTGAAATTCTTCGACCAGGTGAAGGAAAGCCTGCTGTTCAAGACCACGGACGGACAGTACCTGACCGTGGAAGAATACAAAGCCAGGAACGGCGGGAAGGCTGAGAAAAAGATTTACTACACTACCGAAGCGAACCGGCAGGCCGCCCAGATCAAGCTCTACACCGACCGCGGGATCGACGTGGTGGTCATGGACACCCTGGTCGACCTGAATTTCATGTCGTTCCTTGAATACGAGGGCGGCCTTGACGGCATGACCTTCACCCGCGTCGACGCGGCGATCGACGGCCTTACCGAAGAAGGCGGAGAAGGCGCGGACCTGAAGGCGGAAGACTTTGAGAGCCTGTTCCGTGAAGCCACCGGGGACGACAAGCTGGAAGTGAAAACCGAAGCGCTCGCCGACCACACCCTGCCGCTGATGCTGCTTGAGGACGAGCAGATGCGCCGCTACAAGGAGCTGAGCAGCATTTACGGGCAGGACTTCGGCTTCCCGGCCAAATACACCCTGGTCCTCAACCGCCAGTGCCCCACGATCCGGAAGCTGAAAACGCTTGAGGACGGCAATTTGAAAAAAATGCTGGCGCAGCATCTCTTCGACGTGGCCAGAATGTCCTCCCGTCCCCTGGAAGCGGAAGACCTGCGCAAATTCCTGGAGCGCTCGAACGAGCTTGCCGCAAGGCTCGCGGGCGTCGAAGACGAAAACGCTCAGACCGCAGAATAAGCATTTTTATGCAGCGCGGGCAGCCCCCTTCGGGACTGCCCGCGTTTGTTTGCATGGATCATGATCAGGGGACGGTGACCTGCACCGCACCGGGCCTTGAAAGGAAATCCTCGACGCGAAGCGCGGACAGCCCTTCATCGCCTGTTTCAAGGGGCTCTGAGGACGGGTATTCGACCACCTGAAGGCTGTTCCTTTCAAATACGCCAAAGGCGATCAGCCACCCCTGCCCGGTCACTTCGCCGTCCTCGTCAAAGCCCGTCGCCGTATACGTCATATCCAGAAAACGGAAGACGCCGTTTTCCACGGCAAACCGGAAGCGCTCCCGGCTGCTCACAGCGCCGTTGAGCGCCGTCTCAAGCGCCGCGCTGCCGGACGAAAAATCCTCCCTGAAGGCATAGGACACCGTGCGGGTATACGTTCCGCCGCCCTTGTGTTCCCAGTCCCCCATCAATGTGGTATCCATGTCGCCGTCGCCGTTCACGTCCTCTTTCATTTCCTCCGGCGTCATGGTCGCCTTCGCCTCGTTCATTCCGCTCACCCAATAGGCATTCACGTTCGAGACGCTCAAATCGCAGGTAAGAAGGCCTTGATCTTCCGTATACCCATACAGGGAAAGATCCTTCCCGGCCTGCGCGAAGATTTCCTGCGGGATCCGGTACGCCATGCTCGCCGCGTCCGGCGGAACCCTCTCAAGCACAGCGCGGTAAGGTTCCAGCACGCTTGAAAGCCCCAGCAGCTCTTCAGGCGACCCGCCCGCCTGCGTCGCGGCCGGGCGCACCGCCGCCGTCTCACTTTCCTTCTTCGGGTCCGCCTCCGGCGCGCAGCCGGACGCGAAAAGCGCCAGACACAGAACGGACGCAAGCAGGCATCGTTTGCTCATCAACCTCGTCACCGCCTTTCCTTTTCATTTCGGATTATAGCACATTCTTATGCCGCATGGAAGAAGACGGACATGGCAGAGTTTACGAATCGTTTGAATCAATTGGCTGTCTATCCGCTTGTCATCCATGGCATATTTTGGTATAATCAATCTGTTGAAGTTTGTCGTCAGGAGGATTCAGCCTTGAGCAACCGCAGCGATTTCGATCCAAGGTATACAGAACATACATCCGACCAGATCATCAAAGGAAACGAAACGGTCCGCCGGGAAAACGCGGTTCCCGTTCAGAATTACGGAAATGCTTCACAGGTACGGCACAGGCGCAGCGACCGAAGCAGCGATGACTACGCAAGGGCTTCGGGCGCGCAGCAGCGGCGCAGGAACGACAGCCGCTACGACGACCGCTATGAAGACCTGCCGCCGGAAAAGCGCAGCGTGGTGCCCTTCATCCTCATCGCGCTCGGCGTCGTTTTGCTGCTCGTGGCAGGCTATCTTTTCCTGCCTGAGAACAGCCCGATCAAAAAGCAGGTCAGCCGCCTGATCGGCCGCGGCGAAGGAACCGCTTCGGTCGAGGTGATCGAGTTCAAAACCAGTTCCGCGTATTACACCGCGGAAAGCAGGGTTCCCTTTACCATCACCACGTCCCCGCAGGCAAAGAGCGTTCGCCTGCTGACGGAAAGCGGGAATGCGCTGGACGGCACGCCGGTCCGCAACAACCCCGAGGACACCACCATGGCCATCTGGACCATTACGGTCCTTTTCCAGGAGCCCTATGAGGGCCTGATCTATGCCTCCGCCCTGGATGCGAACGGCAACTGGATCAATTCGTCAAAAACGGTGTCTCTGACCGTCCTTGCGCCGACGGCAGAGCCCGCGCCGACCCCCTCGCTCCTGCCGACGCAGGCCCTCTCCGCCGCCGGCACCCAGGCCCCCCAGGCGCTTGTGACAGCCGTGCCGGTGACTGCCGCGCCCGCGCCCGTAACCGAAAGGCCTTTGCCGACCGACGCGCCTGCGGCCGCTGAAAGCGCCGCCCCGCAGACCACGGCCATCGTTTCCTATGCTGCCGTAGCGACTGCTGCGCCCGCCGCGGCCAGCGCCGAAACACAGGCGCCCTTCACACAGGCGCCTGACGCGCAAAGCACGGAAACGGCCGTCACGCAGGCGCCCGCCGCCAGCGCGGAAACGGCCGCCACGCCGTCGCCCGTGCCGGAGTCTATCAGGCAGGAAGCGCTTGCAAAGTCCGAACCCACGCCCGTCCCCACGCCCGCTCCGCTCACGGCAAGCGCCGCGGAAGGGTCGCAGCCTTCCGCGCTCGGCCTGGCGGAAGAGGTCTATTCCTCTGCCGGAAAAGTCCAGAACGATTACCTGCGCACCATTCCCCTTGTGATGCAGGAAACCGGTGCGTATACCTTTGCCGCGACCGGCGTTCACACCTTCCGGGGCGATAACATGCGCCAGAACGCGGCCTTCGGCACGACCGAAGTGCACGAAAGAACCCTTACTCCCTTCTGGGAATACGATCTCAGCGGCCTGAGGACCGCAGACGCGGGCACGCTTTACGGCGTCGGCTGGAACAACCAGCCCGCGATCGTCAAATGGCCCCGGGAAATCCGCATGATGATGAACCTGAAGGACAGCTGCAAGAGCGAAACGTCCATGCGCGAGGTCATTTTCAGCGGTCAGGACGGAAGGGTCTATTTCATCAATCTGACCACGGGCGAGGCGTCCCGCGATCCGATCAACATCAAATACCCCATGCGCGGAAGCGTTTCCGTGCAGACCGAGGGCGAGCCCATCATTTCCTTCGGGCAGGCCATTTCAAAGCTTCCGGACAAGACCGGCGCGATCGGGTATTATCTTTATTCCCTGCTGGATCAGAAACAGCTCTACTTCATCAACGGCCGTTCGACCTCTAACCAGAAGCAGTATTCCAGCAACGGCGCTTTCGACGGCTGCTCCCTGTTCGTGCACCGCGACGGTCAGGAAGCCATGCTGGTCGCGGGTGAAAATGGCCTTCTGTACGCCGTCGACCTGGGCACCAATTTCAAATACAAGGATGAAAACCCGACCCTGACCGTGAGCCCGCAGATGGTGTATCAGCGCAGCCTCGCCCGGGGCGAAAAAGAGGCGCGCACCACCATTGAAAGCGCCATCGCCATGTACAACACCTATGTGTACACCGCGGACGGCTACGGCATCATCCGCTGCGTGGATACGAACACCATGAAATCCGTCTGGGCCTTCGACGCCGGCGACAATACCGACGCCGCGATCGCCCTGGACGAAACCGACGGCGGCATCGATCTGTACACCGGCAACACCGCCTTTGCCCGCCTTGGCAAAAACGACCCCGTCACCATCCGCCGCCTGGACGCGCTCAGCGGCGAGGAAATCTGGCATTATGAAATTATGTGCGAGCGGGATACGAAAAACGAGACCTCCGGCTGCAAGGCCAGCCCCGTGGTTGGTCAGAACGATCTTTCCAGTCTTGTCTTCTTCACGGTGAATAGGGTTCAGGAGGGCGGCTCCAGGCTGGTGGCGCTCAGCAAGGAAGACGGACACCTTGTTTGGGAGTTCGCCATGGAGGAATCCCAGTCCTCCCCCGTCGCCGTCTACAACGAGAGCGGCAACGGCTGGATCATCGCCGCGGACAGCGCAGGCAATATCTATTTCCTGGACGGCCTGACAGGCTACCTGAACAGCACAACGACGGTCGACGGCAGAATCGAAGCGAGCCCGGCCGTGTACAAAAACTATTACCTGATCGGCACCTGCTCCAAAACCCCGAAGATGTACTGCTTCAAGATTCAGTAAAAGCAGGGATGGACAGAGAAAAGGAGTCCTGCAGGCATGAACAAACGGTATCTGATGGCGCTCGACCAGGGCACGACGAGCTCAAGGGCGATCCTCTTCACCTTTGAAGGCGCCATCATCGCCCAGGCGTCGCTCGAATTTACGCAGCATTATCCCAAGCCCGGCTGGGTGGAGCACGACCCCGCCGACATTCTGCAGACGCAGATCGAAGCCATGCGCGCCTGTGTGCGCAAGGGCGGCATCGACGCGTCGGAAATCGCGGGCATCGGCATCACGAACCAGCGGGAAACCACCCTCGTCTGGGACCGGAAAACCGGTCAGTGCGTCCACAACGCAATCGTGTGGCAGTGCAGGCGCACGGCGGACCGGATCGAAGAGCTG
>CAMOIA010000113.1 GCA_946615785.1 uncultured Clostridia bacterium | reverse complement strand
CGGCACGAAGCCTGGGTGCGGTATCTGACGGACGAACTGGTGCCCTTTATCCACGACGTTTGTCAAAACGCCCAGGGTGTTCTCGTCACCGGTTTTTCCATGGGCGCCTATCACGCAGCAAATCTGTTTTACAGGTTCCCCCAGGTCTTCGACAGCCTCATCGCCCTCAGCGGCACCTACGACACCTCCGGGTTCTTCGGCGGCTATATGGACGACCTCGTCTACCTGAACGATCCCTGCGCGTCCATCGGAAACATGCCCTCCGATCATCCCTACATCAGCCTGTATAACGCGCGCAAAGCGGTGATCTGCGTGGGCCAGGGCGCATGGGAAGGACCGCTTCTGGAAGGCACGCGCCGGTTTGACGCCGTGCTGCGCTTAAAAGGCATTACCACCTGGGTGGATTACTGGGGCTATGATTCGGCGCACGACTGGCCCTGGTGGAAAAAACAGATCGTCTACTTCCTTGGAAAAATGGAGCTCTGACAGCGATTTTCAATAACATTACCATAAAGGAGATCAGAATCATGAACGCTTCTCTTGTGATCATGGCGGCAGGCATCGGTTCCCGTTTCAGCGGCGGCATCAAGCAGCTGGAAAAGGTTGGCCCAAGCGGCGAAATCATCATGGATTATTCCATCCACGACGCGGTGAAGGCGGGGTTCAATCACGTGGTGTTTGTAATTCGCCGGGACATCGAGAAAGAATTTCACGAGATCATCGGCGGACGCATTCAGGAAATGCTGCGCCCCGCCAACGTGAAATGCGATTACGTGTTCCAGAGCCTTGACGACCTGCCCGATGGCTTTACCCTGCCCGAAGGGCGCACAAAGCCCTGGGGCACCTGCCAGGCGGTGCTGAGCGCGGCGGACAAGCTGCACAACCCCTTTGCCGTGATCAACGCGGACGATTATTACGGACAGAGCGCTTACAGGAGCATGGCGGAATACCTGAAAGGCCTTGATCCCGAAAACCCGGAAAAGCTGTGCATGTCCGGTTTCGTGCTCAAAAACACGCTCAGCGAAAACGGCTCCGTCACCCGCGGCGTATGCTCCATGGATGACAAGGGAATGCTCAGCGGTATTAAGGAAACCAAGAATATCGTCATCGGGAAGGAAGGCCCGGAAGCGGACGGCGTGCGTCTGGACGCGGAAAGCCTGGTTTCCATGAACATGTGGGGCCTCACGCCCGCTTTCCTGCGCGGCATGGCGTCCTCCTTCCGCGATTTCCTTTCAAATCTCTCCGACCCGAAGAAGGACGAATTCCTGCTGCCGGTCTATATCGGCGATCTGCTGAAAGCCGGCAAAGCCCAGATCCGCGTGCTGCCCACAACGGACAAGTGGTTTGGCGTAACGTACAAAGAGGACGCCGCGTCCGTCCGCGACAGCCTGAAAGCCCTGCACGACGGCGGTGTATACGCAAGCCCGCTGTTTTCTGATCTATGATAAAACGCACAGCCCTGATCGCCGTATGGGCGCTGCTGTGCATCCTTCCCATGGCCGGCGCGTCGTTTGGCGCGCCGGCTTTTTCGTCCCTGCAGGAAACTTGCGCGTATATCGCCGCAAAGGTACCCTCCCAGCCGGAAGAGATTCGCTTTGCCGTGCCAAGGGAAGCGCTCCTGGCGCCGTATCCCGCCGTGGACGACAGGGGCGAGAAGGGACAGTGGGATCCTGAGGACGCGGTCTGGAACCTCATCTATCTCTTCCCCGAGATGTACAAGCTCGGCTATACCATCCAGGAGACGGAAAATGAAGTGCGCGTAACGCTGCGTCCGCTCTACCGCTTTTCCGTGCGGTGCCTTGCGGCCATCGCCGACGGGAGGCTTTCATCGCTCTCACCCCTTGAATGGGAGGCGCTGAACAAAGCGCTGATGTACGCAGGCATCGCCATGGAAGAGGAGAATATGGATCGGCGCGAAGAAAAGGCCGCCATGCTCCTCTGTGAAGCCATCGCCTTTACCGACACCATCCCGCCCGGCGCTCAGGAGGAAAACGACCCCCGCAGCGGACTTTGCGCGCTTGTTCACGGGCAGGCCAACTGTCAGGGGTATGCGGACGCCTTCAGCCTTGTCATGTGCCTTTGCGGATTTGAATGCCGCCTTGTCAACGGCTGGACGGCGGACGGGCAGCCCCATGTGTGGAACCGTGTGCTTTCCAACCCGGTCCACGACGCCGACATCACCCTCATGGACGGCGCGGACGGCTTTGACCTGCGCTACCTTCCCATCGAGGAAAGCATTCTGCGTGCACGCAGGGAATGCAGGCTTCCGTAACGGCCTTGTAAATAAGGAGGATTTCCATGCTGATCAGGCCCTTCACGCCCAAAGATACCCCGGCTGTCGTCCGGCTCTGGAACCGTCTTGTCCTGCTGGGCGACGTGCCCTATTGCGAAATGGACGAAGAAGCGTTCACACAAAAGTTTCTGCGCGATCCGAACCATCGGCCCGAACTGATGCTGACAGGTGAAGAAAACGGGCAGATTGCCGGTTTTATTCACGGCGTCAGCAAGCGGGTGCTGCTGCCGAACGAAACGGAAAGCGCCTCCCCCGGCTATATCACCGTGGTGATGGTGGACCCTTCCCTGCGCCGCCGCGGCATCGCCGGCGCCATGGTTCGCGAAATGGAAACGCGCTTTTCAGCCATGGGAAAACGCAGGGCTGCCTGTATGGAAAGCAATCCCGTCAACCTCCCCTGGCGCATTCCCGGCACCCCCGGACACGACCACAACAACGCGCCTGGCGTGGACGTGGAAGGCTCCGGCAGTCCGTTTTTCAAAGCGCTCGGCTACAGAACCACTGCGACCGAGCAGGCCATGTACCTGAACCTGAAGGAATACGTGCCCTGCAGGGATCTGAAAGAGCGTCAGGAAAAGCTGCTGGCCGATGGCATTTATACCGGCCGGTATCATCCCGAATGGGACGACGATTTCGACCGCATGTGCGACCGCATCCCTTCAGATTACTGGCGGGCCGTACTGCGCGCAGAAACGGACGCATGGAAGAAAAACGCACCCTGTACGGACCTGCGCTTCCTTCCGGACGGCCGTGTGCCCAATGGCCCCCGTATCCTCATCACCGCGAACTGTGATCATCACATCGTCGGCTTCACGGGGCCCGTGGACCTGCAGGCTTCCGGACGCGGCTACTTCTGCGGCATCTGCACCGACCCCGCCTTTGCCCGCCGCGGCATCGCGACGGTGCTTTTCAATCTGCTGATGCAGGAATTCATTCTGGAGGGCGCCGCCTTTTCCACCCTCTTTACCGGAACGGACAATCCCGCGCGCTTTATTTACGAACGCGCCGGCTTCACCGTCAAAAAGCGCTTTGATTTTATGGAAAAAATCCTGACACCATGACCGCCGGCGCATTCGCTTTCTTCTGATCAGCAGACAGTCCTTCAAAAGACGCAGCGTGCCAGCAATCTGCGGTTTGAACCCAAGGCTAAAATAAAGCCATGAAAAAGAGCGGCCCCTCAAAGGCCGCCCCAAAGATCAAACCGCAAAGCCCTCCGTCACCTGGCCAGCTTTCTGCACAGCCAGATGATCAGGCACGCGCCGCCGATCGACAGAAGGATGCCGGTGACCCAGCCGCCGCCAAGGCCGATCAGGTTACCAAGATACCCGCCGACGAGTCCGCCGCCGACGCCCAGGATGATGTTTTTCAGCAAGCCCCTGGATTCCGTCCCCATGATCTTGCTGGCGGCGCAGCCGCTTAAAGCCCCGATGATCAGCTCAACGATCAGTTTGCCAAGCATGATGAATCCCCCCTTTTCTATCGTAAATTCACAGTACTGTCTTTCAGCAGCCTTTCCTGATTTGGATTGGCTGCCTGATGGCACGTTTATTATAGCAGAAACGGCAGCGGATTGCCACCGGCAATGCCGGCGAATCGGCTTTTCCCTCTGCGGTGCCAGGGGACATGGACTGGTTCTTTGATCAAAAGCATGCTATACTTCAAAGGATGGCGGCATGCATAAACGGAAAAGCCGTGCATCCCGGCAGACCGGCCGGAAGATCTTACAGAAGCGGGAGAGTAAAAATGTACTATCTGATCCAGGAATCCCTGACCCCCTGCGATTTTTCCCAGATCCGCAAAGGCGGCGCACAGTATGTAGCGCTGCTGAGCAGCGCCCAATGGCAATCGGAGCGGGAAAGGTTCGATATGCTGATCGACATGGAGATGGACGCGCCGCAGGAGACCAAGGCCGTGGTGAATATGGATTCGCTGACGGGCTCGCTGTCCATTCCGGATCGGGAGAACATCAGCGGACCGAGCCACTGCTTTTCCTTTGCGCTGGACGAGAAGGGCATTGTGCTGGTGGACGACAGCGGATACGCCGATACGCTTGTGCAGGCGATCTGCCGCAGCAAGAAATGGCGTCTGCCCGGGCTGGAGCGTTTCCTGTACGATCTGCTGGAGATGACGATCAGCCAGGACCTGACCCTGCTGGAAAAATCAGAACAGAAGCTGAACCGGATTGAAGAGGCCATTCTGCGCGGGGAAATCGAACAGTATCCCCAGGAAATGAATGACATCCGTGGCGACCTGCTGGACCTGCGCGTGCACTACGCCCAGCTGATCGATCTTGGGCAGGAGCTGGAAGAAAACGAGAACGGTTTTTTCCAGGAGGAGAATCTGCGCTATTTCCACATGTTCACCGAGCGGGTGACGAGGCTGCAGGACATGGTAAACGGGCAGCGGGAATACGTGATGCAGCTGCGGGATCTGATGCAGTCCCAGCTGGAGGTCCGGCAGAACAGCATCATGACCGTACTGACGGTAATCACCTCCATTTTTCTGCCCCTGACGCTGATCGCGGGATGGTACGGGATGAACTTCCGATATATGCCGGAACTTGAATGGCGGTTCAGCTATCCCGCGGTAATCGTGATCTCCGTCGCGATTGTGGCAGTATGCCTGGTGTGGTTCAAACGAAAAAAGTGGATGTAAAAGCTCCCCTGCTATGCCGGAGAATCATGCCCGGATCTGGCACCTGATCAGGAGCGCCGCCCGCGGAAATGACGCTGGGCAAGCGTCTCCGCCTATCTCGGCAGGAATCAGCCTGACCGAAGAATCGTATAAGCCATTGCAAAAAGCCGGATGCGCTTTCCCGGGTAACTGGAGCAGCGCATCCGGCTTTTTTTCTGACCTATTTCTGCTTGCCTTCAAAAATCTCCAGGATCGTCTTTTCCGTCCCCACCATCCCCGGGGAGGCGATGCGGCCCATGTTGCGCATCGTCTCTTCCGGCGTCGCTCCGTTAATGCCGTGCGCCCTGTCAACATGCACGCCGTTCATGGCAAATTCGGCGGATTTGAACGCCGCGTCGCAGGCCGCCACGCCTTTCATGGTGCATCCCTGATTGCCGCCGTCACAGATCATGCCCGTAATGGAGGACGCCATGTTGTTCAGCGCATACTCCATCTCCCGTACGCCGCCTCCCTTCAGGTAGACCAATGCGCAGGCCATGCCCGAACCGGCCGCAATGGCGCATCCGCAGAACGCGGACAGCCTGCCGGAGTATTCTTTGATATATGTACATACCAGGTAACTGAGCATCGTCGCACGGTGCAGCTGCTCCTCCGCAAGGATTCCCGCTTTACCGTTTCTTTCCTTCGCCGGATTCCGCTCCCGAATGAA
>CAMOIA010000112.1 GCA_946615785.1 uncultured Clostridia bacterium | reverse complement strand
CCGCCACTGCGGCGATATCGCGCTCATGACCGCCGTTTCCACCGGCAGCGAGATCGTTGTGGTCCCCGAGGTCAAATGGAACGTGGATGAGGTCGCCGCGCAGCTGAACCGGCATATTGCCCGCGGCAATACCCGTGCGACCGTGGTCGTTGCGGAAGGCTGCTGGGAAAGCATGAAGCCTTTCGACGTGTATTCGTTCCTCAAGCCCTACGGAAAACAGGTATTTGAAGGTGAGCCGATGACGGCGAACCGGTTTGCAAGCTGCCTGAAGCGCAAATGCGGCATGGCCGAGGTGCGCTCCACCGTGGTCGGTTATACGCAGCGCGGCTGCACACCCTGCGCCAGGGATTCTTCCTTTGCCTTTGAAGCCGGCGCCATGGCCATCGAGCTTTTGAAGAACGGCATCAGCAACGAGGTGATCGGCGTGAAAAACGGACGCACCTTCCATATGCCCATCGATAAGGCGCTCAAAGCCAAGCGTCCCTTCAATAAAAAGCTTTTCGACCTCGTCAACGACCTTTGATTCGTTCCAACTGAACAGTTACCGGGCGCCGTATGCTTGCGGCGTCCGCTTCTTTTTTCCGTCAAGCGCCTGTGCAAAGCGCTCCGCTTCCGCGTCGGTCACGGGATGAGGCGAATAGCGAGCCCGCTCATACAGCTCCGCCGCGTCCGCGTCGGAAAGCGTTTCCCGGGCCGTCATTCCCGGGTCCCACGCACGCTGTCTGACAATAAAGCCCCTGTACCGCATCCGGATCCGGGCGCGGGGATCCGTTGCCGCGCTGCCGCCGCGCCGCGAACGTCTGCGGCTTCCTGTGCGTTCCCGTTTTTCGCGCACGTCCTCGATTTCATCCACATAATCGCCGATTTCCGCGCCTTCAAGGGCTTCCATGCGGGCCCTCGTCCAGCGCCTGACCCAGAGCACAAACCTTCTGATCAGAAAGAACAGCGCGACTGCAAGGAGCACGGCAAACACATACGGGGTGATCTTAAGAAGAAACGCTTCCAGGGCCTTCAGAAAAGGACTCGGCGCTCTTTCTTCCCCCATCAGCATATACTCTGACGGCATTTCAAACGGAGCAGGGGCTTCCTCAGGGACAACCGTCTCTCCTCCGCCGAACGAAATGCGCGCAAGCAGCGATTTCAGCGCATCCCACAGCATTCCAAGCCACTTGGCAAGCCTTGCCCACGCGCCTGTCAGAAAAATCAGACCTGCAAAAAGGACGCTCAGAACCAGATTCGGCCTCCCGACAGAATGGGGCACCGCGCTGTAAAGTCCGTTTCCCCTCAGCGTTTCCTGATTCAAAACCAGAAACAGCACGGCCAGAAAGAGCGGAAAAGCGCCCTGCAGCGTTTTTTCCGCCGCCGTGATCACATCCGGCATGGACGGCAGACGGGAAACCAGGAACAGGATCAGAAACGCCGTCAGCGCAGAAAGACGAAAGCCCGCCGGGGATTGTTCAAAGCCCTTATACGTCGCCGCAAACAGCAGAAAACAGAAATACAGGACCGGGAGAAGAAAGCCCGCCGGTTTTCCTTTCATTTCAGGCAGACAGAAATATGCAAGCGCCACCGCCGCCATGCAGAGAAGCAGCCACAGGCCGCGCTTCTTTTTCCCCTTCGGCGGCAGAATCCAGAGAAGCAGCAGGGACAGCAGCGCAAATGCCCAGACAACCGATGCGCCCTCCCCGAAGAGCAAAGCGGCGGGAATGGAAAACAGCGGCATCGTGCCGAGGACCCAGAGCGCCATGTACATGCGCCGGAGCGCTTTTGCCGAAACCATTATTTCACCTCCAGCGGAAATACCTCCACGTGGCTTCCCTGCGACGAAAGCCTGGCGACAGCTTCCCTGGGCGGCGGAAAGGAAGGCGGCATCAGAAGCAGGATATCCGTTCCTTCCCTGCCGCGAAGGGCTGCAAGAAAGGTTTCAAAGCGCACGGTCCGCTTCAGCCTGATGGACGCCATGGCCGTCAGGAGCGTTTCTTCAAAGGCCGCTCCCGAGGAGGGCGGCAGCAGGACGCTTTCCCCGTTTCCATTGTCCAGATTCACCGCAAACCCGGCGGCCATGCCGAGTCTCAGCGCGCGAACGCACAGCGTTGCCGCAACGCGAATGCCCTGCTCCGCGTTTGGATACTCAGCCTCGGAAAGGCTTCCCCACTGATCCGGGCTTTTATCGCCGCAAAGAACCACCATCAGCCGCAGCGTGCCCGTCTGCTCCCTCATTTTCACCTGCACCGTCCCCATACGGGCGCTGGCAGGCCAGTGGATATCCCGAAGAGCATCTCCCGTGCGGTAGGGACGGATGCCTGCAAACAGAAACGGATCCGGCACGGCCCTTTTCATCGCGCGTTCGCCAAGCCTTCTGACAAGCGGACGGGGCATCTCGTCCTCCGGGAGAAGGCGCGGATACACGATCACCCTGGCGTTTTCTTCAAGCTGCCTGGTTCTCTGGATAATTCCAAGCAGATCGCCAGCCGTGACTGCCGCGTTTCCAACATCAAAAACGCCCCTGCCCGCAAAGGTGACGCGATGCCGCCGCGTAATGCGCCTGTAAGGGTAGAGGATAAAAAAGCTTCTATGATGCCTTCCGCCGCTGATGTGCAGGTTTTCCATGCTGCCAAAGCGCAGCTCTCCCGGCAGCGTGCTTTCCACCCGAAGCCAGGGGATCAGCAGGGGGCTCGGATTGGTCACCACCTCGACCATCTCCCCCGTTTCGCCTTCATATACTGCGCGCTTTGCAAAGGATCTGGAAACGGTTACGCCGCGGAAAGAAAAGGACAAAAGAACAGAATACAGAAGCACTGCGGCGCCAAGGCACAGCAGGATGACAAGCACGTTCATGTGCGCGCCTCTGTGGGAACCGGCACCGAGGCGAGCGCTTCTGTGACCCATCGTTCGCAGGAAGCGCCTTCTTCCCAGCCGCGCAGGATGATCCTGTGCGCAAGCACCGGGACGGCCAGGGCTTTCACGTCGTCCGGAATCACATAATCCCGTCCGTTCTGGGCACTCCACGCCTGGCACGCGCGCATGAGCATGAGCAGGGCGCGCGGCGACGGGCCAAGACGAACCACAGCCGGGTCCCGAAGCTTCTCGACCAGCCCGGCCATGTACGCCATCATATCCTCCGATACCGTACACGCCGAAGCCAGTTCCGCCGCCAGGGTCAGCGCTTTCGTCTCGGCCGCTTTCCGGACCTCCGTCATCGGTTCCATGTGCAGGTATCGCGTCAGCATTTCCACCGATTCCGCCCTGTCGAGCACGCCGAAGGACAGGCGCATCAAAAAACGATCCAGCTGCGCTTCCGGCAGGGGAAAGGTTCCCTGCGTTTCCACAGGGTTTTCCGTCGCGATCACAAAAAACGGCTTCGGGAGAACGTAGGTAACGCCGTTTTCCGTCACCTGCCCTTCCGCCATGCACTCAAGCAGTGCCGACTGGGTGCGGGGCGTGGCGCGGTTCACCTCGTCCGCAAGCAGGATGTTCGCAAAGACCGGGCCGCGCAGGAATTCAAAGCCCCCCGTTTCCGGGCGGTAAACCGTCATGCCCGTGATGTCCGCGGGCAGAAGGTCCGGCGTAAACTGAACCCGGGCAAATTTCCCGTCGACAGCCGCCGCGAGGGTTCTGGCCAGAGTGGTTTTTCCCGTGCCGGGCACGTCCTCGATCAGCACGTGTCCGCCGCAGATCAGGCAGCAGGTCAGAAGGGCAATTTCCCGCTGATGTCCGATCACGGCCTTGCTGATTTCAGCGCGGATCTCAGATGCGAGGGGCGCGATGTCACTGTACAGCATCTGTTTCTTCCTCCCATGGCAGGCGTGTTTCTTCCAGATCCAGGTACTCCGCTCTTCCCTGGCAAAGACGGGTGATTTCATCCTTCACCCGTTCGGCATCCTCGCTTCTGACCTGCAGCGTCGCCTGCACAGCCGTATCGAAGCTCGTTTCCACTATTTTCAGGGGCATCAGGCGAAGCTGGTGGTTCAGTTTGTCCCACAGCCCGTATTCAACCTCGCACAGAAACTTCAGCGATGGGATCATTTCCACCACGCCGCAGGCGTCCAGCGCGATTTTGCAGCCCTGCCGGTACGCCCTCGTCAGCCCGCCGGTGCCCAGCAGCACGCCGCCGAAATAGCGGGTCACGACCACGCACGCGTTGGTCACGCCCCGCTGCTTCATCCCCTCGATGATCGGAAGGCCTGCCGTGCCGCCCGGCTCGCCGTCGTCGCTGTAGCGCATGATGCCCATGTTTTCCCCGATGATGTAGGCATAGCAGTGATGCCGCGCGTCCCGGTATTTCGCGCGGACGGCATCCAGGAAACGGAGGGCATCCTCCTCTTTCTCGCAGGGCATGCCCTGCCCGATAAAGCGGGATTTGTTGATCACCACTTCATCCGACGCACACCGGCAGATCGTTTTATAGCTGTTCATGTGCCCTCCGTTTCAAAAAAAGCCGGAATGGTTCCGGCTTTTGCACTGATGAATATTACTCGGCCAGCTTCACCCGGCGGTATCCCTTCTTGCCCTTGCGCAGGAGGATGCCGTCGCCGGCAAGCGCTTCCAGCGTGAGGACGAAGTCAACCGATTCCACTTTGCTGTCGCCGATGAAGACTGCGCCCTGGATGACCTGCTGACGCGCTTCGCCGCGGCTCTTGCAAAGCCCGGAATCGGCCAGAAGCGTCGTCACGCGTCCGTCCGCCGCCAGCTGTTCCTTTGTCAGAAGGTAGGTGGGCACCTCCGCCTCGTTTCCGCCGCCAAAGAGCGCGGCCGCCGCGGCCTGGGCCTTTTCCGCTTCCTCCCGGCCGTGCACCAGCTCCGTGCAGTCGAACGCCAGCACCTTCTTGGCCTCGTTGATCTCGCTGCCTTCAAGGCGGCTGAGCCTGCGCACTTCTTCCATGGGTTCAAAGGTCAGAAGGCTGAGGCATTTTTCGACGTCCTGGTCGTCGATATTGCGCCAGTACTGGTAGAAATCGTAGGGAGAGCACTTTTCAGGATCCAGCCAGAGCGCGCCGGACACCGTCTTGCCCATCTTTTTGCCCTCGTGGTTCATGAGCAGCTTGAACGTGCAGGCAAACGCGTCCTCATGCTCCTTGCGCCGGATCAGATCGGCGCCGGAAAGCATGTTGCTCCACTGGTCGTCGCCACCCATCTGCAAACGGCAGTTGTAGTTTTTGAACAGCTGCAGGAAATCATAGCTCTGCATGAGCATGTAGTTGAATTCCAGGAAGGTCAGGCCCCGCTCCAGGCGCTGCTTGTAGCATTCCGCCGCAAGCATGCGGTTCACGGAAAAGAGCGCGCCGATATCGCGGATAAAATCCACATAATTCAGTCCCAGCAGCCAGTCGGCGTTGTTGACGATCTGCGCCTTGCCTTCGCCGAACTCGATGAACCGTTCCATCTGCTTTTTGATGCAGGAAACGTTATGCGCGATGGTCTCCCTGGTCATCATTTTGCGCATGTCGGTTTTGCCGCTCGGGTCGCCGATCATGGCTGTGCCGCCGCCGACGAGCGCGAGGGGGATATGGCCGGCTTTCTGCATATGCCGCATGGCGATGATTGGAATAAAGTGACCGAAGTGCAAGGAATCGGCAGTGGGATCAAAGCCCACGTAAAAGGTGACGGGTTCCCTTTCAAGGCGCTTGTAAAGATCGTCCTCAAAGGT